>JAISCJ010000121.1 GCA_031265645.1 Holosporales bacterium
ACAAGCATTGTAAAATCAATGAATGTTGGAGCATTTACGTTACCAATAAAGGTCAGGCCTGGAGAGTATCGGATCTTTTTTCTGAGTGACGTTAAACAGCCAGGATTCCAGCCTTATAGTGAAACACAAATTGAATTGCGTGTAGTGTCCATTCCGTGCAATCCGTCTATGCCTGAAGAAGAGCAGCTCGTAATACGAAGGCGCGTAGATACGTTGATGGAGTGTAAATCTTTGAGTGAACTAGATGGAATGGCAGGGGATTATGGCTATTCCGTTGAAACAGTTGTGCGCTCGCTTGATGTATTGCCGTCAGATGTGGATTTAAACAAATGTAGTAGGCCTATATTCACAGGACAGTCGCTTGAAATAATGATGCCGCTGAAGAAAACGCTAAAACCTCTAAGCATCGACATAAATAAAGACCAAGTACAAACGGCGTTGGAGAATCAGTTGAGAACTACAGCGGCAGAAAAGATTTTCAAAAATTACAAAAATCGATTGTTGATAGTTGTTGATCCCAGACGATTATAATGCGCATAAGGCAGTTGCGAATGTTTGATGAAACCCAGCAAATAAAACAAATCGTTAGGGATACAGCAGTTTTACAGAGCAAAGCGAGGGCAAAGAGCTTTGGGCAACATTTTCTGATAAATCCGCAGATATTGGAACGAATTGTTAACGCATCAGAACCATTGCAGGGACGAGTTGTAGTGGAAATTGGTCCAGGACCAGGAGGGCTAACACGAGAAATCCTGCGTCGCCAACCTGCGCATTTGTTTGTAATTGAAAAGGACGGACGCTTTGTCGAATCGCTTTCGGCGCTGGATGGCGTTACGGTATTCAATGAAGATGCTAGCGATTTTAATTACTCTCGCTTAATCGAGGCAAAAAGCGACGGCTGCGCAAGTCAAGAAGAGAGAGCATCAGATGCTCCGCCAGTTAATATTCGCGAGCGAGTGCTTCAAGCAATTGAAGCTGAGGGAATTTTGGATTTGGAAAGCCGATTGCTTCCAGACATTCCATCGCTAATTCGTCAATTGTGCCCGGCGCCGATTCGCGAAGTGCCGTGCTCGCGCCTTAAGATCATTTCGAACTTGCCATATAACGCTGGCTCTGTAATTTATGCGAATGCATTGAAATATGCAGACATAATAGAAGATATGACGCTGATGTTTCAGAAAGAAGTTGCTGAGCGCTTGATTGCAAAATCAAATTCTCGTGATTACGGAAGATTGAGCGTAATCACCCAATATTTTACGGATGCGTGTCGAGTTATGCGGCTTGCCCCCGGGTCGTTCTATCCTCCCCCGAAAGTTTACTCTGACGTTTTGCATTTTAAAAGCAGAGCAGATGCCGATCCTCACCTATTTAGCGAATTGTCGGCCTTTTGCTTGGAACTTTTTCAGCACAAGCGAAAAAAACTCAAGAATCGCCTTACCCATTCGCAAAAAGAATCCACTGTCAACGCAATTTAGTCAACCGTATTTTTGATGATTCGAAAAAATACGGTTGACTACTAATCTGTAGATTTTTCGAATTAAACATAGATAAACGTATAGCGTTTACGTATAATACTTCGGTAGACGGCGGTAGACTGTACCGAAAGATTAACATCGACTCATAACGCTTTGTGATTTTCTCTGGATTTTACTTAAAAACCTATGTACCCTTGCAGTAGTAGGTTTCTTCATAAAAAAAATACATGGCACTAAAGGTTCGGATGGCACGAGGAGGCGCAAAAAAACGCCCCTTTTATAGGATTGTTGTGGCTGAAAATACAAGCCCCCGCGATGGGCGCTTCATAGAGCGTGTGGGACACTATAACCCGTTGTTGCCGCATGATAATCCGGAGAGAATTGTATTAAATGTAGAACGAATTAAGTACTGGCTTGAACACGGTGCGGTCCCGAGTGAACGAGTCGAGCTGTTTTTGTCTAAGGCAGATATTATTCCCGCAGTAGAGCACGCAGCCCGTCCACAAAAATCTATGCCCAAGAAGAAGGCTCAAGAGCGCTTAAAAAAATTAGCAGGGGCATAAACCCTTCCTCCGCCAGGAATTGATGCCATCGCTTAATGTCTAGATAAACACGTGGTGCATCAATTGCGCGGTGGCAGTTATAGTTGAGGAGTAAAATTAATTTTAAAAACATGTTTTAAGTCAGCCTACTATGAGCACAAACAGCACGGCGAGTTTAACGTACATAAAAAACGCGTTAGAGCAGGTACGCAAGTACGACTTTGCAAGTGCAGTGCATGCTTTGGAGAAAATATCCAACACTATACAGTCGACTATACCAGAGTCAAAATCCTTATATGCGCGAGCGTACGGAAACATTCAGTTTCGAGCAACTGTTCGCCACGCGCCATCTGCCACAGCAATTAGCCATGCCGAATTGAGACAGATGCTGGATGGAAACATTCAGCCGATTTTGTGGGTAAATTTTACAGGAATAGCCGGCATTCAGGGACCACTTCCGCTAATATACACAGAGCGCGTGTTCAGAAATATGCGCAACAAGGACTATGCATTTGCATCGTTTTTAGACATGTTTAACCACAGAGTTGCGAAATTAACGTACGACCTTCAGCAGTGGATTCCGGGATATTCGGCGTGCCCTCCTGAATGTTCGCAACTTGGAAAAATTGTACTCGCGCTTGGAGGGGTTGAGCCCTTGGGTTTTATAAAGACCAAACGGTCATCGCTGACGCCTCAACAAACTGATTCAGAAGCGTTTAGAGAAAAATTTAATGATGAATGCGAACTTCAGTCCACCCTGCTAGAAAACGCTCGCTATTTGATAACGTACAAAACGTTATTTGTTCGAAAGGTCCGTTCAGCAGCCGTGCTCGAGCAAATTCTTCAAAATTTTTTCAACATAAAAGCCTGCGTATCTGAATTTCAGCCTACTTGGGTATCGTTGCGTAATGAAGACATAACAAAACTTGGAGGATCATATTCTCTTGGAAAAGACACCTTTCTTGGCAACCGAGTCTGGCGGTACAATAAATCCGTGAATATTACACTTAAAAATATGCCGTTTGCGCTATACGAATCATTCAACTGTCACGTGGACAACGTCAACTGGAAACACTTGCAACAACTTACACGAATGTTTTTGCCAACGAATGTAAACGTCAGATACCTAGTGCAACTTCAAAATAATTGTAAAAGACCCACAATTATTGGCGAAAAACACAACCTTGGATTCAACACTTGGCTAGGAACGAATAGCACCGTTGAGTCGTGTATACAGCTTAGTTCCGTAAGTTGAAAATATTAACCTTCCAATACTGAATGGCGAAGAGTCGATTTCACTTAAAACGATGCGACTAAATGATCTTAATCACAATTGGATGATAGCGGGAGTAAATACATGAGAAATGTCCTCTTTTTAGCAGGGAATGGTTTCATATTAACCTTCCACCAAAGTCTGTCTAGCCAGAGGCATATGCAATGTTTTTCGCCTTGAACAAATTGGCTATTTTTTGTCTATCATTTTGAATCGTAAACGCTGCTCGACGTGCGTT
>JAISCJ010000063.1 GCA_031265645.1 Holosporales bacterium
CATCCAAAACTCAGCGACCTCTCGCAAAACAGCTGCGTCACCTATTTCAATCGTACCTTCCCATGAAATATTTTCTTCAACAATTGAATTTAATCTGGGCACGGCGTTTCGGCATTGTAAAAGATCTAAAGCCAGTTCACAATTAAGTACGCCCAGAGCGGACTTCCATGAAATACAACGACATGCACCGAGAACAGGATTGGCTATAACATGAATAAACTCTAACACGGCCAAAACATCAAGGGCATCTTTTCCGATATCACCCTCTGCAAAGCGTACGTAGTGTTCTAGCGGAATCCACCCATACAGAGGAGGTATAGGATTCATTGAATCAGCATAATCGCGAAAGCATTGATACGTATACTTTCGACGAAAGCCATCCAAGAACGGATCGCCTTCGTTTTTTGTCAATAAATCAAGCAATATTGATGAGACAGCTCCGCTTCCACCGGATAACGCGCCTATCTGTCTTACTACACGATGAGCCACACTGTTTTCCCTTGCGATGAGCTCAGAAAAGTTTAACCCAGCTACAGAAAAATCATGTCTAACGAATAGCAACGCGTTTAAAGGAACAGCACTGTTGAGATTAAATAACTCAAGTAGAATATCTATAAACATATTCATACGAATAGAATTACTCCAGGATGAGTGGTCAACAGCGGAACTTAGGGAGGCTAGCGCAAATGCGTTCTCGCGCCTGGCCTCAATTACGGTCTCGGATACTTCTAGTTGCATATATCTGGATAAGAACCTTGATACTGACCGGAGTGGTAATATTTGATGCACATCGTGATAGGTTTGGCGTTTGCGAATCTTGGGCCTAAGCGCGTCCCAAAGAATGCGCATTTGAAGATCTTCAAACGCGTCTACTGATATTCCAGTCGGCACTGAGCAACTCAGAGAATCTCGAATAAGCCAAGCATCTGATTCATAGCTCCTATCATATTCGTCAGTAACATATACCGTTTCAACAGCTTTTTTCCCTTCAACAGCTTTTTTCCCTTCAGCAGTTTGTACCTCTTCATCAGCAGGGGGCGCTTCCCGATCGCATCTTCTAAGTATTTTTATATCGTACTCTCGTCTAAGCATGGTTTGCGTGCTGAAGTCATCAAATAACGCAACAGCGTACCCTCCCACGTCTTGTCCGTGGCTGAACACAGCAGACGCGAAAAATAAGGTAGCAAGTTGCATAGTTTCAGGGTCACGTGTTTGGAACAGCACCGATTGATGCTTGAATAAAGTATTTGCTACAATTCCTACTATATCACTGTCAATATGTGAGTGTTGTTCAATGTATAAACGCAAAACATAGTCTAAGAGAGCCGGATCAAGACGTTTGCCACAAAGTTTACACAATGTGAGTAGTATGCCTGAAGCAAGAGCGTTCTCAAAATTCTGACATTTTTCGAACAAGTTACTAAAGTCGGTTTTATTAACAGACAACGACATAAAGGGTGAGGGGGCCTGGAATGAACTTCCAGTGCTAAAATGTAGCAACGGAACAAGATCAGAGAGCAGCCAAGTTTCTTTATTCACATCAAACTTTGGCCCTGGCAATTTCGCGACTTCGCTAACTAAAACAGAAGTGAATTTTGTCAAATCATCCTGGATTTTAGTCCCGCCATTCATAACCGCGCAACCCAGGAACGCAGCTATAATATTCGTCTGTCTAAAAATCGCCACACGCACCTCCGCTTATATATCCACACCGATCTCATTCTTTCCAAGTGTACTGCGAAAAGTGTTAATTTTGTATGAAAAATCGTAGTATTGAACAAATTATTTTTTCTCAGCCCGGCGATTTATCCAGGCGCATGCCAAGCTGCTATAGCTGAGCCTATTAAAAATACGCCAGGATCGAAGCGTTGTAATTGCTTTCAATCCAACATTTCTTAATTGTGACAACGGCGCATTATGATAGCGCTTAGCCATATATATACATTTCAAAGCTGAACATCTGGAATTTTTGGACGCGTACCCAGCGCAAAATCTAAACTTTTTACAGAAATTTCAACTGAGATGAGTATCTACTCATCTTGTATGTTCCAATTGTGATGGAATTAAACCATCACATAGCGCGGGTAAAACTAAATCTCACTTGAAATACACAGAGTAAAACCCTTTGCTTTGCAGGGTCTTTTTCCATGAAATAATTCTGTGTTTCACATGGGAGCTATTCAAACGGGCACAGATATCGCCGATTTAATCAAATCCCCATGACATGCTCTAACAATAGCGTTATTTGCATACGTGCTCATTACATAAATCGGCAGCTGCTCATCCCTCGCAATAGAAATTGCCGTTGCGTCCATTATTCGTATTTTTTTCATCAAAAAATCGTCATAAGAAATGCGCTCAATAAATTTTGCATCCGGATCAGTTTTTGGATCAGCTTCATAAATTCCAGCAACATTTGTCGCTTTAAATAGAGCGTCACAACCAAGTTCACACGCGCGAATTACCGCTGCCGTATCCGTTGTAAAAAATGGTTGCCCGCTGCCTCCAACGCAAATAACAACTTGTCCAGATTCCATACAAGTTTTAGCGCGTCCAGCAGAGTACAGCTCACAAACAGCAGGCATAGAACGCGTGGACAATACAATTGAATGCACGCCGACCACGCTAAGCGCAGCATTTAATACAATCCCATTTATAACGGTAGCAAGCATTCCAATTTTGTCTGTACTTGCGCGAAGGCCATGATTTACACTGTCTCTTGTTCCTCTACACAAATTTCCACCGCCAATTACAACTGCAAGCGATATGTTTTGCTCAACAGCGCACTTTAAATCTAATGCGAGTTTTAACACCATTTTTTTGTTAGCAATGCCAAAACCTGATATCTGCGGTAAAAGTCCATCTTGCTCGATATAAGCAAGCTCTTCATAGTTATCAAGCGTTGATATATCTCGACTTAACGATTCTCCAGACAACTTTACAAGGATCCTATTCATTCTCATCCGCCTTTTTTGTACGCGTCTCCGATTCCCTTTTGATCGATTCTTATAAAAAAAGCAATAGAAGAATCCTGGTCACCAATGCACAATGTTTCGTAATCGGCTGAGAGCGCAAATCGCCGCAGTTTCGCTTCGTAATATGTTTGCGCCCAATGACACTGTTTGCGTGTGCGAACTCAGTATAAATTTTTCGTGCTCGGAAAAACCGCCTTCAGGGCCAATAATTATGCCTGCAGGCTCAACCAACGCGTATATAGGGACCGCATTTTCATTTCGCTCAACTGCGGCAAACCAATGAACGTTTGGTAAGTTTTCGAGAAATGACGAAAGCTTCAATGGTTCTCTAATGCACGGAATGCTCAGGCGTTCGCACTGCTCTGATGCTTCAATTGCAATGGCTCGCAGCTTTGGGACGTTTACTTCGCGAATCTGAGTAAAGTCTGAGAAAAATAGCTGCATATCAGAAACACCAAGTTCCGTAGCTTTTTCAATAATAAAATGCGTTAAATGCGGTTTTATTGGGGAAAACGCTAGCCATGTTGGTGGATTAGGTGACTCAGAGGGACGGATGCACTCAGTCGGAATAACAAATACGCCATCTTTTCTTTGTTCTAATCGTGCGTAAAACTCCCCATTTGAACAATTGAATACTTTTATAAAGTATCCGTGCCTGAGGCGCATTACATGTAATAAATAATGGGCCTGCGTTGGTGAAATGGCAGATGGAAGCTCCGGAACGAATGACTCAAGAAACAGTCGGATATTACTTTTATTGTGGTGACGCATCCTCTTATCTCCGGGATGAACGCAACGAGGCAAGTGTATCACAACACTATCGTAGCATCCAACTTGAGATATACTCATCTCAATTGAAATTTCTGTAAAAAGTATAGATTTTGCGCTGGGTACGCGTTCAAAAAATCCACAGATTCAGCTTTGAAATGTATAGCGTTGCGAGCAGGCGCCAGAAATAGGACCCAAAAATGCGATGTACGATTTTTTACAATCGCGAAAAAATACTTGCAAAGAGATGCACACTTCGGATATGTTGAGCCTTAGGTTGGTTGAGAGACCAACACTAAAGTTCTTCCCCCTAAAAGAACTGCCCTCTTTGCCTCGGCAGAGAGGGTTTCTTCGAACCTGAAGAACGCGCCTAAATTGAGCGACGTAAGGTTACAAAACGAATCGAAATGTGAGGGGCGCAGATTTTGCGAATGGTCGTTTAAACCTGTCTTAGCAATCGGGCATAATTCCTATTCGGTAGAGTTTTTCCCAAATTGGATAAGATCATCTACTTCAGATTTTGTTACAGCGCCAACATTTCGTGCAATTACGTTTCCATTCTTAAATATCAGCAATGTGGGAAGATTGCGAACATCATAGGAACTATACAAATTTACAGATTCGTCAACATTTACTGTAAAAATCTTGATATCAGGATTTTCTTCCGCAAGCGTCTCGAGTATTGGAAGCAGCATGCGACATGGCCCACACCACGTGGCATAAAAGTCTACAAGTACGACTCCGCCTGAATTTAACACATCCGCTTGGAAGCTATCGTCATTGGTTTGAACAAGCACCGTATTTTTCCACCTGCGAACAACCGCAGAAATATTGGCAGGTTTGGTGGGTTGTCGTCAAGCTTTGCTTTTTTCTTGTGTAGCTTGCTGTTTTAACAATCAAGCGTCATGTATTATCGAACAGCGAATCATGACGTAACTACACGACTGTCACGAGAGGAAGGGCATTGCAAGAGAATTTTATTAAACATAGCAAGAAAAACATTCCACTACTGTACGAATACGATGATCGCTTAGATGAAACTCCATTATTTATTGACTAAATACTCGTGAAGTTATTTTCTCCTAAAAAACAGAACCACCCTCTTCGCTTCAGCGGAGAGGGTTTTTCGAATATGTTCGTCTGAAAAGCTTCA
>JAISCJ010000086.1 GCA_031265645.1 Holosporales bacterium
ATCGATAGAATCCGTTCTTTCGAAAAAATGTGAAATTCAATAACGAAACGGCTGAAAAACAGCCGCTCAGGAATCTTTTGCCTATTTTTTCGAATCATCAAAAATACGGTTGACTACTAATGTCTGTATTCGCCAGCTTAAAAAAATAACATAATTTAAAGGAAAGAATCGGCAGACATTAATAGAAGCTTAATATTAATGGAAGCTTAACAACAAAATTTTACTTTATTTTGCTCTATATGATTGTGTATGCGCGAATGGAATAAACCGCGAAATTGCGACAAGTTAGCCATGTATTATTGTTAAACCGGATCGAAAATGTTATGAATAAGAAAAAATGCGGGGTCATCGTAAAATTACGATTGACTTGGGTATGTCATCATACTAAAGTAGCACTCGAGTCGGGTTTAAATGAAAGAAATCTTTATGAATAAGACGTTATTGTCATGTTTAATGGTTGGCAGTTTTTTAGACTGGAGTACAGCCGTTGCGAGTCGAAGAGATAGTCTAAGAGATAGTCTGAATGATATTGAAGCAGTGCCGTATGGTGGTGGTGTTGGAGCAGAGCTATCGGATAATATTGGAGCAGAGCTATTAAATGATGTTCTAGCGGCGCTACCGGATGATGCCGCGCTACATGTTGTTGATCCTACACCAGTAGTGCCTTTCAATCTATCCAGCAGGTATGATGTGCTTTTTGACGCAAATGGGTGTGTTCGGGCTGGTGTAGATATTAGACCGTTCTTAGCATGTGTAAAAAATCCACGTCTGATGCGCAATGACTCATTTGTCCAGTTGTATAACGATGCAATTATATACACTGGATTAGTCTCTTCTGAATCCATGAGTAAATCTCAGAAGACGCGTAAACATAATTTGGAAAATACGTGGAAAGTAAAGGGACGCTGTAATATGGCGAAAGTTTTTGTAGCTAGGTTGGCGTCATTCACTCAAGGAAGAACACTTTCTGAACAGGAAGGAGGTCTTTCGCAAGGAATCGTTCAGGCCATTTTGAAGATCCAAGATTCAGAAATTTATGCAAAATCAGGTACGACAGAACGTTCTGCAGAAGCTAGATCTCTGGAGCTTGTCAAGCCAGATTTTACCTTAAGGGAAGGTGTCTCAGATAGACAATTCAGAGTACGCCGAAAAACAGACATAGGTTTAGTTTTTTCGCTTGATATGGTTTTAAGCTTATCGCGTTCGGCACTGCTTTTGGGCCGGAGTATTAGATACTTAAGAAACGGAGTAAATCCATCCTCAGCGTACACTGTGTATCCGGCGTATAATAGATTACTGGAGCTTCTTAGCGAGGTTTCGTGTCAAGATATTTCGTCATTCGATGTTAGATTCCTGCTGGTGTCGTCTTTATTTCATGCGCGGAAACGACAGCAACAATTGACTCCAGAACAGGAGCAAAATGCAAGTGCAGTATATGCATTATTGGAAACATGCGGCACATACAGAGAGCCTTTACCAAGAGTGAATCCGTATTTGTAGACAAAAGCTTTGCAGCATCGCGTTATGCTCAATCTTTGAATGATTCACTATTTTAGCAAAGGCGTGTACAGCAGAATGCGCCGATCCTGCGATGGGGGCTGTAATGAGATATGATGGGTCTCCAGGTGACGAACTGGAAACATTTTGGCGGGTGAGAATAATAAAAAAATCATCCGCCCTTGCGGATCTCAGTCACGAGCTCTTTTACCGAGGGAATTCGCCCATTTGCATAAAAAGGGTCAGTACCAAACCGATATCCCTGATGTCCGCAAAACATCAATGCATTCTCAACATCCCCTGTAATCGAAATTTTTTGCAGAGATCTCTGGATGCAAAACAATCTGGGGTCGGGATATGGTTGATGGCTTGGATTTTGGCTCCAGCCGCTAAAATTGCATGCAGACAGACACCCAATACATTGGCGTCGGTCATGCTCAATTTCTTCATGTTCCTCTGGAGTAACAAAAACCAAAGTGTGGCTTGGAGTGATTAATGCCACAGAATAACCACTTGCAACCCACGCATTGATATCATTTCTGTCCGCCGCGGATATGAAAACTTCTTGCACACGAGTGTTCTGCGAGAAAGCCTTAAACGGCTCGGTGCATCGTTCATCAGGTGACGTAACGTATAAAACTTGGCGTTCAGAACGCGCTTGCAAGTAACGCAAGAATGCATTTCTATTCGCAGAGGAAGGAAAACCTGTTGGGCTAAACCGATTGAGAGAAATGTCTCCGGGCTTTAGCGTCAATAAGGCTTTCTTCCACGCTAAAGGAATTGGACTTTCAGCCGTTAGCAATGGACGCGTTCCGAACTGAAACGCAATCGCGCCTAGCTCAGGGTTATCGATCCAGTCCGCCCACTCACTCAGACGCCATATGCCACCAGCCATAAAAATTGGAACCAAGTCACTAATTCCAACAGAACGCATGAGTGACCTGAGGCTTCGCACGCGCGGCTCCGGAGGCTCGGGAATGTTCTCATCTTCATTGTTCGACAGCCCATTATGACCGCCCGCTAACCATGGATCTTCGTAAACTACGCCACCTAGCCACTCCGACAAGCGACAATATGCTCTTTTCCACAATATGTTGAAAGCTCTTGCGGACGATACAATTGGATAATATTTGAGATTGTACTTTGCGCAGATTTCCGCCAATCGAAAAGGCATCCCAGCTCCACAAGTTACTCCATGAATAAGGTCTTTCACCTTTGATAAAATTCCATGCAGAACATCTTCTACGCCACCCATTTCCCACATTACATTCATGTGTATTCGTCCACGACCGCATGCGGTTTCGTACGCAATCTTGGCTTGGCTAATGCCTCCTATGATGGCACGTTCAACCATTTCAGCGTGACGTTTTATTCGAATTTTGGATGAATACGAATCTAGAAATGATAACTCTTCATGTCCTGGAATATGAGCATTTACCGCTGAAAAAGTTCCAACGCCACCTTCTGCCGCCCACGATCCAGAACTTAATCCATCAGATATGGCAATCCCTTTTCCGCCTTCAACCAAAGGCAGAACCTCAGTTCCAGAAATGATGATCGGTTTTACCTTCGATTCGTCCATCTTACTCTACTGGGCTAGTTGTACAAGCTGGACTATAGTCTATTTTCCCTTCAAACACAAAAGAGGTTCCTCCCGTCAAAACTATCGTTTCATCGAAATCGACACGCACATCTCCGCCTTGCATAGATACAACCACGGGGGATTTGCAATAACCCTTTGATATCGCCACAACGGCGGCGGCACACGCCCCTGTTCCACACGCGTTCGTAGGTCCTACGCCTCGTTCATGAATATCGATTGATATGCAATGTTCATCAATAACAGTCAGCCATTCAATGTTGACTCCGTCAGGAAAAATTTTCGAAGCTGCATTTACAACAAAATCCAGATCATCAACAGAACGCTCTACAACAATGTGCGGATTTCCTAAAGAAACAAATGTTGCTGGAATTTTTTCCTGAATTTTTTTTGTGAGACTAGCATCGAACGTTGGTTGCGACATATCCACGCTAATATTAGGCCTATCTTGTAACTTTTCTTCTGAACGTTTCTGACTAAATTGATTGCTTTCGGTGCTCTTCCAAGCACGCAACACGCGTTCGCAAACTTGAATTGAGATCAAACTCTTCTGCGTTTTTTCCATCCAGAGCGACGCCACGCACCTTGCGCCATTTCCACACGCCATGGCGTGGGATGCATCAGGGTTGTATATGGACATCGCGATATCTGCGCACGAAGAATTTTTTATTACCAAAACCTGATCACATCCAACGCCGAGATGACGATCCGCAATATTTTTTATAAATGCGGAATCGATTATTTCTTCCAAAAAGTCCTGCGCGATTGCGTTTAATATCACGAAATCGTTGCCAAGTGCTTGCATTTTTTGGAATGCGATTATCATCTAACTCATTTTACCCAAGTGCCAAAGCACCACGAGGCCAACGCTAAACTACTGCGACTATACCGAACCTTAAAACAAAGTGGAACCTCAACAATGGCGCAGTAAGTCAGTGTTTGATATAATGCGATAAGGAGCACATAATGGGTTTTATCATGGATGCATCTGTTTTGCGGTATGTAGGTGCCGGAATCGCTACATTTGCGCTGTTTGGAGTAGCGCTGGGACTTGGGAAAATTTTTTCGGCTGTGTGTGACGCAATTGGGCGAAACCCAAGCGCGAAGGCCGACCTGTTCACGATTGCGATGATCGGTGGAGGTTTTACCGAAGCTATAGGGCTGCTTGCTTTCGTTATTGCGTTTATGATCCTAATCGGAAAATAACACGCTTTAACCGCGTTTTTGAGAGAGGTAATCATGGACTTGCCGCAATTTGACTCGTCCACATTTTCGTCGCAGATCTTTTGGCTGTTGCTATGTTCTCTGTTCTTGTTGTTTTTTGTAAGAGGCGTATTTTTGCCGCGGGTTGTCTATGTCCTTGAAATGCGAGAAAAAAGAATTGCGGGGGATGCTGCTCGAACACAAGAAATTAAAACAGCGACGGCAAAGCTTCAAGCGGAGTATAGCGAAAAGATGCAACAAAATCGCGAGAACGCTGCTGCCAAGCAAATGGCCAAGCTGCTTGAATTTAATGAACTTCGTTCCGCCCAAATTGCACAAGCGCAACAAGTGTTTCATCGAAAAAGACTAGCGATAGAAAAAAGGCAAGTACTGAACATAGATATTAAGCAAAACTTTGTAAAAGTATTGCTTTCTGGGAGGTAACGTGCCGTTTTTTTTCGCGGATGAAAATTTTTATATTGCTATAAGCTTTTGCGTACTTGTATCCATCGGGTACTTTAAACTCAGGCGCAAGTTCGTTTATGTTGTAAAAAAACGAACACGTGAGATTTCTAAATCAATAAACAATGCAGCATGTGAGAAAGAACAGTCGTTGCTAGAGTTCACGCGAACAAACAATGTTGTAGCAAACTTATCAAACGATATCGTTAACGTATGGCAAGAGCACAACGTCGATTCGGAATCATTGCATACTAATCTTGAGTGCGAACTTGCGCAATTAGAAAAAAATAACGCTGAAAAATTAGCTGACATTCAAAACATGGCATTGCAGCAAGAGTATGCCGCGTTGGTAAAACGCACTGCGGAAAAATTTGAAGTTGACGTAGTTAAAGCGTCAAAAGAGGAAAAAGACAAGCTGTTAAACCAGTCAATTGAATTGTTAACAACAGCCTCTTTTCCGAACTAACCATTGCAGGAGGCCATTGCGTGGCCATTGCAGGGATATGGAAAAAAATACTCGTTAATCGAGGGCAAAAAAAGGAACAAAAGATCATGGCAGTGTCAAAAATTATCGTAGGCAATTGGAAAATGAATGGCAGTCATGATCTTATTGGCGAATTCAAGCGCGTATTGGAAAGCCGTTGCATTGAACACCGAATCGTAGCAAATGGTGCTCCTTCGTCAGATGGCATTATTTGCGTCCCATATACTCTAATACATTACGCTGCTCAATCCCTGCCTAAGTTCATTTCAGTCGGATCTCAGGATTGTTCGCCATTCGCAAATTTTGGCGCGCATACAGGAGACGTTAATTGTACTATGCTGCGTGAACTTGGCGCGACCTATGTAATTATTGGGCATAGTGAACGTCGCCAATTTTACAAAGAATCGAATGAACTAATTTCCCAAAAGTTTGATTGCGCTATTGAATCATCATTAATTCCAATTGTTTGCATAGGAGAATCGCGGCACGACTATGAGCAAAAGCGCACGCATCAAGTCCTTGCAGAGCAGCTCTCTAGCTTAAAATTAAGTGAACAAGATTTTCATATAGCATACGAACCCATTTGGGCTATTGGCACAGGACTAACGCCCACGCTTGATGAAATAAGCGACGTGCACAAATTTATATTTGAGACATGTGGGCATTTCCCAATATATGGGGGCTCTGTTACGACAAAAAACTACGAGCAAATTTTAGCGCTGGATTCTGTTCACGGCTTGTTGATCGGCAAAGAGAGCTTGGATCCCGACAAGTTTGCGAGGATTATATTAACATGACTACTAATGTCTGTCCCTGCCAGTTTAGGACTTTAACATAATTTAAATGCAAGAATTAACAGACATTAGTAGAAGCTTAATCCTCCAAAAAAAACGCAGTGTGCATTTTTTTTTAAAAAAAAATCAGATAATTCAATTTCAAATTGAGTCCCTCCGGTTAGAATGAAAGCAAACATGTGCGAGTAAATCTTTCGTTGTATTTTAGAGATCCAATGCCAAATATCTTTTGATCGAATAATTTGAATGTTGCTGCGTCAAAAAGACTTAAATATCCAATAAAGGCAGATATGGTACCTAATTAAAGGTTATTCGCTAAAAAATTGCATACTGCGTTTTGTTACAAGAAGTCTTTATTCATGTAAAACAGAATTATGTTTAGATAATAAGTATATGCAAATTATACAAAGCATCGAGAACTTGTGTTCTACTCGACACTTTAGTATAGTGTGTAAATGAAGGGATATAACAAACGCGCAATGGATTTCAATTGCGAATAAAAGGAGAATTTACGCATGAATAAAATTTACATCGCTATAACCGCGCTTGCCTGTAGCATAACTGGGCATTGTTCTGAAAACGAAACAGGCGGAATTGCTTGCTCACCGGAAAATGTTCGTAGGTTTGATGAAAGAGTTGATAGACTAGCTATTTACCAAACTTTTAGCTCAGTAACACCTGGGGCTAATAATTTCGAGGGCATTCCTAATATCCATGATTGGTTTGTAGAGTATACGCACTTCTTAGATGATATCGCACCACCTTGTAACGAAGAAGATATGTCTCCCGAAAATTTAATTAATCGGGAAATAACGTTTAGCGACTCACAACGAGACGAGTTTTGCGACTCCATTTCCCATTTAATGACTGCATTGGAATGTATTCGGGGGCACGCCCAAATTATTCCTGTAGAGCAAAGCCATGAAGCACGACGGAACGCTCTCCCGGAAGCACAGTTAGAACAAGAACCGACCCCAACTCCAATTAGTGTTTTGACAGGGCATGATGTGCAAATTTGGACACTTCCAAATGTAAATACGGCTATGTCTCAATTGATGGCCTCTATTAGTGAATTTTCTGAAGGGCAAATTTCCGATAAACAAATGCTCGTTCGGGTATCCCAGTGTACTTATGCTGGGGAAAGATTTACTCGCGCTGCACTTATTCGTAGCGGATATCCAGCACGCAGCTAAAACGAATTTGCTATTAGGATTTAATTCCGGCATTTAGGCGGCTTCAGTGAGGTAAAAATGAAAAATATTTTACCTCGCTATACGCTTTTGTTTCGCAAAGTTGCCAGTTACAGCCAATAACTTAACGTAAAAATTTTGGAAAGCAGTTTTTGAGATTTGTTATTTTTCGCATTGCACGAAATTAGCGTTTACTCTACTCTGTAAGTATGTAGTTCAGATTATGGTATTTTAATGCCGTCGCATAAATCAGCTGAAAAGGCCGTTAGGCAAACCTTAAAGAGAACGCAGGTCAACAAGGCTCGCATTAGCCGCATTCGGACATTTGTAAAAAAGGTAGAGAATTCTATTGCCGCGTTGGGGAAGGACCCAGCAACTACACCAGAGGTCATAAAAGGACATCTTGGAGTAGCGGAAAAAGAGCTAATGCGTGGTGCGGGCCGTGGTGTGATGCACAAAAATGCGGCCGCACGCAAAGTATCAAGGCTAACGCATAAAGTCAAAAAGGCCATTTCTGAGTAGTTTAGTTGGTCTACGGAGGCGTCACAGTGGGGTTGTATCCAGTTGCAATTGTAGGAGCTGGCCCTGTTGGGCTGTTTGCTGCTGCGGAGTGCTGTGCGCGTGGGCAGATGGTGTTATTATTAGAGTCCTTGCCAAATGTTGGAGGTCAGTGTAGCGTTCTTTACCCAAATAAGCCGTTAAGTGGCGTTCCAGGGACAAATGGTGATTCCGCACAGGAATTAGTTGACGCGTTGTATAAGCAACTGCAACAATACACGCCTACAATAAAATGTGAAACGTTAGTTACTAGAATTACGCGAGAATCCCATGAGGGCGAAGGTCCGCTGGGGGCGTCGAAAGGGCTTCCCGTTGGCAACTACTTTTCCATAGATTGCGTATCAGGTCATAATGGGCAGGTGACGCCACAGCAGTTTTATGCGCAACGAGTTATAATATCAACTGGTGGTGGCGAGCTCGCGCCAAACAAGCTTGTAGCAGAAAATGTTGAAAATTATGCTCAGGATTACGTACATTATTTCATTAAATCTTCTAAAATGTTCTCGGGAAAGAATGTCGTAATCGCAGGAGGTGGAAACGCCGCTGTAGATTGGGCATTGGAGCTTATTCCAATTGCAAAATCGGTGACATTAGTACACAGGAGATCGTCTTTTCGCTCCCATAGTGAGTATCCATTGAATGAACAGGAAGCACTGGGAAATCTCGTTATTTACAGAAATGCGCAAATCGTGAAACTCACTGGGGAAGACGGAATTTTACAAAGTGTGCACGTATCTATTCTCGGGGGTGCTACAAAAAAACAAGAGGAAATAAAGCCGGACGAGTTGAAACGTAAAGATGAACTAGGAAAGAAAAATCATTCTGCAACTGAGCAAACATGTTTCAGCGAATTACCTCACATCGAGTCAATTAACGCGGATGAGCTGATCGTTCTTTTTGGGTTGGCTGTTCCCACTTGCAACGATTGGGGCGCGACTACGAAGGGGCACCGAATTATTGTAAACCCGACAACATGCGAGACTAGCGTTCCAGGAATGTACGCTATTGGCGACGCAATTTGGCGCGAAAGCGGGATATACTCAATCTTGCCAGGGTTTGCTGAAGCATTAACAGTTGCCCACACGATAAAACGAGAGCTATCCTAGCAGATACATGACTGTGCCCACCACATGATAAACCAGATATACTTTGTTATTTCTGAAAAGGAAATGCCCATATTGCGTCAACACAAATTCTCATGTACAATCTGATATTATTGCGTGGGAGAGTTGCCATATCGAACCACGTCCTCTGTAAACGAAAGGAGGCACAATGGCACCAAAAAGTAAAAAGGTTGCTGGTCTTGTGAAGTTGCAAGTTCCGGCCGGAAAAGCGAACCCGTCACCACCAATAGGTACGGTATTGGGACCGCGTGGTATCAACATCATGGAGTTCTGCAAGGCGTTTAATGCTCAGACGCAACAAATTGATGTAGGCACGCCAATTCCAGTTGTAATTACGATATACACGGACAAGAGTTTCTCTTTTATAATGAAAACTCCGCCGAATACATTTTTCCTGAAAAAAGCCGCTGGGATAGAGAAAGGTTCCACAGCGACAGGACGGAACAGCCCTGTTGGCAAGCTGACGATAGACCAAATTCGGGAAATCGCACGGAAAAAAATGCCGGATTTAAACGCAAACGATGAAGACGCCGCATGCAAGATGTTAATCGGGTCGGCTCGCTCCATTGGGCTTACTGTGGAGGGCGAGCTATGATCGGAAAGAGACTGAAAAAGATTCGCGAGAATATCATTCCGGATAATGTGTATTCTCTGAACGAAGCCGTAGCAACAGTAAAAAAATACGCAACCGCAAAATTTGACGAAACAATCGAAATTTCCGTTAATCTAAGTATTGATGCACAGAAATCTGATCAGAATGTTAGAGGCGTAGCTCAATTGCCGCATGGCAATGGAAAAACGTACAGAGTTGCAGTATTCGCTCGTGGAGCAAGTGCTGACGAGGCAAAAGCTGCTGGGGCGGATATTGTTGGCGCGGAAGATTTGGTAGAGACAATTCAACGCGGTGAAATCAAGTTTGATAGATGTGTGGCGACCCCAGATATGATGGCGTTGGTCGGGCGCGTTGCAAAAATTTTAGGTCCTCGCGGTTTAATGCCCAGTCCGAAAAACGGAACTGTTAGCCCAAATGTGGGCGCGGTCATCAGCTCAGTAAAGGGCGGGCAAGTGGAGTTTCGCTCAGATAAAGGTGGAGTGATTCACGTTGGTGTAGGTAAAGCGAGCTTTGACGCAGAGCGATTGGAAGAAAATATTCAGTTTTTGTTGGAGGCAATCCAAAAAGAAAAGCCTGCAGCGTCAAAAGGCGTGTTTATCAAAAAACTGGTACTGAGTTCTACAATGGGCGCAGGTATTATATTTGCTACTACTTGATGGCTATTCCATGTATAAACGAAGGAATGTCGAATAAGTTTAACAGCAAGTAGGTCGTGTCATTTTTTTTAAGAACAACAGTGGAGGTGCCATCAGAAGAATCAAGTCAAAGACCGTAGGCCTTGCGTGATGCGATCGTCGCTTTGAAGTGTAGATACAATCTGAGAAGCGTGTGTTCTGTTGTGGCAAGATAATGAGAAATCGCCTACATAGACAGGAGGATGAATGGATATGAAGTTAACTTTAAATCACGTTTCCGACTGTTACCAAGGGAGTAGCCATTCACTAAGTGGAAAGGGCTATAGGAAAACGAGGAAGATGTTATGAATAAAGTCCAAAAGGAACAATGTGTTTCAAACATCCAGAGGACCCTTCAAGGGAAATCGCTAGTTGTAGTTGTTAAACCGAATGCGGTGACTGTGGCCGAATCGACCCAGTTGCGACGAGACATGCGGCAAGAAAGCGCAGGTTTCAAAGTAGTGAAAAATACATTGCTTCGGTTGGCAGTAAAAGGGACAGCGTTCGAAGGCTTGTTGCCGTTCTTGACTGGGACATCGGCAATTGCATATTCGGAAGATCCAATAAGTGCCGCTAAAGTTGTTTGCAAATTCGCGGATGATCGCGAAGGAAAAATGCAAATAGCTGGAGCCTGGATGAATGGTGACATATTGAGCACCGCATCAGTTCAAGCTCTAGCTAAGCTGCCATCTCTGGATGAGCTTAGAAGTAATTTGCTTCGATTACTGCTTGCTCCAGCGACGAAGTTGGTGCGTACAATTAACGAGCCGATGGTAAGGGTTGCGCGGGTGATTGGCGCAAAAGTATAGAAATTAATGGATTGCGTGAATAAAGGGAGATAAAAATGGCAGATTTAGCAAAAATTGTAGACGAACTATCCGGTTTGACTGTATTGGAAGCAGCGGAATTGTCAAAGTTACTAGAAGAAAAGTGGGGTGTTAGCGCTGCAGCTCCTGTAGCCGTCGCCGCAGTTGCCGCTGCAGCAGAAGCTGAAGTTAAGACCGAATTTGACGTTTGGTTAGACGAAGCAGGTGCCAACAAGATTAATGTTATAAAAGAAGTTCGTACAATTACCAGCTTGGGCTTGAAGGAAGCAAAAGATTTGGTTGAAGGCGCGCCAAAACTTGTAAAGGGTGGAGTCCCTAAGGACGAAGCGGACAAGATTAAAAAGGCACTAGAAGGTGCGGGTGGAAAAGTTTCGGTGAAATAATTTTGTTTGTGGATCAAAAACGAAAGACATTTAGAGTCTATCTGCGCTGTATTTTTCGCGCAAAGGGAGGCTCTTTTTGTCATTTTAAAAGATGATGGCGTGCTGTATCTTGCGAAAAGGTGAAGCTCGCTCGTTCTAAAACACGAAGGGGGAGAACCATGTAGTTTGTGCTGTACAGTGCAACTAAGAAGACGGGCATAAATCGAGGAGGTTGAAGAACATGGTTGTAAGGTCGTACACAGAACGCAAGCGTATCAGAAAATACTTTTCTCGAGTTGATGAGTTAATTCCTCCTCCTGGCTTGATTTCTATGCAAAAAGCGTCATATAGCGCGTTCTTGCAAGCAAATATCCCCGCGAAAAAACGAGGAAACGTCGGTTTGCATGAGGTGCTTCAGTCAGTATTCCCAATTAGGGACAATATAGGTCGAGCTGAACTTCAATACAAAAGCTATAAATTAGAACCACCAGAAACAGACGAAACGGAGTGCTTGCGACGTGGGCTGAGTTACACATGTTCACTGAAAGTTACGTTCAGGCTGATTGTCTGGGAGACGGATGAACAGAGTCAACAGAAATCGATAAAAGACATAAAGGAACAGGAAGTATACCTCGGCGAACCGCCAGTAATGACAGATCGCGGAACGTTTATAATAAACGGTATCGAGCGCGTGGTTGTGTCCCAAATGCACCGAAGTCCTGGAGTGTTTTTTGATCACGACAGCGGAAAGAATAGCGCTATAGGAAAGTTGTTATATGCTGCACGCGTCGTTCCTTACCGCGGATCTTGGATGGATATTGAATTCGATTCCAAGGATTTATTAATTGTACGAATCGATCGTAGAAGAAAATTGCTATTGACAACATTATTGATGGCGCTAGATAGCGAATATACAGAAAAACGCCGAGAAGAGAAGGGAAACAAGCTTTTAGATCAAGACCTGGTAGGAATGTCGGTTGAGGAAATACTTCGATCATTCTATCAAGTGGTCACGTATCGCCGGAAAGGTGAATATTTCGTGTGTGACTTCGAACCCGCTCAGTGGAAAGGAGTTAGAACGCAACACGCTTTGGTTAATGCAAAAAACGGAGAAGTTCTAGCGGATGCTGGCGTAAAACTGACACATAGAATGATCAACAAGTTTGAGGCAGACGGAGTAACAGAAATACGAGTGTCTCGCGAGAGCCTATATGAAAAATATTTAATTTGTGACTATATAGACGAACAAACTGGGGAAATATTTATTGAAGCTGGGAGCGAAATAAACTCAGATGTACTCGAATTTTTAGATGGGCTAAGAGTAAATGAAATAGAGACAGTGTTTGTTGGAAACGCTGGAGTTGCGCCTTATCTAGTTCAAACACTTGCCGCGGATAAATGCTGCAATAGAGAAGACGCTTTAACTGAAATTTGCAAAATTATGCGTCCAGGAGAGCCACCATCAGTAGAAAATGGCGAATATATCCTAAACAATTTGTTTTTCAACGGAGAACGATATGATTTGTCGTCGGTCGGACGTGTAAAAATTAATGCACGTCTTGGGTTATCCACGCCAGATACAACTCGGGTTCTAGAAAAAAATGACATAATTCACATAATTCGCGTATTACTGAACTTGAAGGATGGAAAGGGCGAAACTGACGATATTGATAACCTCGGAAATCGCCGAGTTCGCTGCGTTGGTGAATTGATGGAAAATCAATTCCGTGTAGGACTTCTTCGAATGGAACGCACAATAAAAGAGCGAATTGGGAGCTTGGATATCGAAAACGCAATGCCACACGATTTGGTTAATGCGAAGCCGTTAATTTCAACAATTCGAGAATTTTTTGGCGCGTCGCAGTTATCGCAGTTTATGGACCAAACGAACCCTCTGTCAGAAATTACCCACAAGCGACGATTGTCGGCCTTGGGGCCAGGAGGTTTATCTCGTGAACGCGCTGGCTTTGAAGTTCGAGACGTTCACCCAACTCACTATGGGCGGATATGCCCAATCGAAACGCCTGAAGGACCAAACATTGGGTTGATAAACTCATTGGCGACATACGCAAGAATAAACAAGTATGGCTTTATCGAATGTCCATATCGAAAAGTTGAAGATGGCAAAGTTACCGATGAAGTCGTGTATATCACCGCCATGGAAGAGTGGAAGCACACGATAGCTCAGGCAACCGAACAACAAAATCAGGATGGGGTCCTGAAAGAAGAAGCAATTACGTGTAGAAAGAATGGAGAATATGGAGTATTTGCTCGTTCAGAAGTTACATTGCTGGATGTTTCCCCCCAACAGCTAGTATCTGTTGCTGCGGCGTTGATTCCATTCCTTGAAAACGATGACGCAAGCCGTGCTTTGATGGGATCAAACATGCAACGCCAAGCTGTTCCACTGTTGCGAAATAAAGCACCTTTGGTTGGAACGGGTATGGAGCGTGCTGTTGCAAAGGATTCCGGAGCAGTAGTACTTGCCCAACGCCCTGGAATAGTGGATCAAGTTGACGGTAACCGTATTGTTGTTCACGTAAATGCAGCTGCCGCCAAGCAAGAAGGCGGGGTTGGCGTTGATATTTACAATTTAATAAAATTTCAGGGCTCGAATATGAGTACCTGCGTAAATCAGCGGCCGTTAGTGCAAAAAGGCGACATTGTTAGCAAAGGTGACGTGATCGCGGATGGTCCGTGTACGGATCTAGGAGAGCTTGCCCTTGGCCGAAATGTGCAAGTTGCCTTCATGTCATGGCAAGGGTACAACTTCGAAGACTCAATCGTCATGTCAGAGAGAATTGTCCAGGACGATGTTTTCACGTCAATTCACATTGACGGGTTTGAAACTATGGCCAGAGACACCAAGCTTGGAAACGAAGAGATTACCCGCGATATTCCAAATGTTAGTGAAGAAGCCCTTCGAAATTTGGACGAAACGGGAATTGTAGCCATTGGCACAGAAGTTGTTCCGGGAGATATTTTGGTAGGAAAAGTTACCCCTAAAGGGGAAACACCCATGACCCCAGAGGAAAAGCTGTTACGTGCAATATTTGGAGAAAAAGCATCTGAAGTAAGAGACAGCTCATTGCGAGTTCCTCCTGGAGTATCTGGTACGGTAGTAGACGTAAGAATCTTATCTCGCCGCGGAGTAGATCGCGACGAGCGTATGCTAGCGATTGAGCGACAAGAAATAGAGAAAATGTCTGCGGAAAAAGATGCAGAGCGAGAAATTTTGGAGCGAGCATATTTCCAGCATGTTCGCGAATATTTGATAAAAGAGACGGTTGCTTCACCTTCAATAGGTTTGACAGAAGGTAGTATCATTACAGAAAAAATGCTTGATGTTCTGACAAGGGCTCAATGGGATCGAATCATCGTCGAAAACAACGAAGTAATGCAAAATATTGCCGCGTTACGAGAGCAATTGGACGAACGTCGTAAGAAATTGCAGCAATTATTCGAAAATCGAGTAGAGCGACTGCGTCGTGGAGATGATTTGCAACCTGGCGTGTTGAAGCTCGTAAAGGTGTTTATTGCATCCAAGCGAAAGTTGCAACCTGGAGATAAGATGGCCGGTCGCCATGGAAACAAGGGTGTTGTGTCAAAGATTGTTCCGATTGAAGATATGCCATATAAAGAAGATGGTACTCCGATTGACGTAATCCTAAACCCTCTTGGTGTTCCTTCTCGTATGAACGTTGGCCAGATCCTGGAGACGCACTTGGGAGCGGCGGCAGCGGAGCTTGGGCATCGTATAAACGAGATGCTGAAACGATACAATCAAAACAAGGCGCGTTTAGATGATTTGCGAGAAGTTATAGAAGGTTGCTATAGCAAGACTGTAGATAAAAAAGACGTAAAGAAGTTGACAGACAAAGAATTGTTGGATTTAGCCTCAAATTTGACAGATGGCGTACCAATGGCCACACCAGTCTTTGACGGAGCCACGTTGGACGATATAGATAAGCAGCTATGTGAATCTGGACTGGATCCATCTGGGCAGGTCCAATTATACGACGGCTTGACCGGTGAGCCCTTCGATAGAAAGGTGACCGTGGGGCAAATTTATATTTTAAAACTGCACCACTTGGTTGATGACAAGATCCACGCACGTTCAATTGGGCCGTACAGCTTGGTCACGCAGCAGCCTCTTGGTGGAAAGGCGCAGTTTGGAGGACAACGTTTCGGAGAAATGGAAGTCTGGGCATTGGAAGCATATGGTGCAGCGTATACATTGCAAGAAATGTTGACTGTTAAGTCGGACGATGTAACAGGGCGTATGAAGACCTATGAAGCAATCGTTAGAGGGGAAGATCGAACAGAGGCAGGAATTCCAGAGTCATTTAACGTTTTGGTTAAAGAACTTAGATCTCTGGGACTGAACATGGAATTTGTGTAAAGCATGGGATAGCTCGTTAAGGGTAATATCCACAGAACATTAATTAAACTGGGAGATATAGGATGGCATACCAAAGTCCAAAGACTTCTGAACGCGGTGATATCCCGACTAGCTTCGATAAGATTCGCATATCGATCGCTAGTCCTGAACAGATTCGTTCATGGTCATATGGGGAAGTAAAAAAACCTGAGACGATCAACTACAGAACATTTAAACCAGAGCGAGATGGTTTGTTTTGTTCTAGAATATTTGGTCCGACAAAGGACTATGAATGCTTGTGTGGCAAGTACAAGCGCATGAAATATCGCGGAATTATCTGCGAAAAGTGCGGAGTAGAAGTTACACGAAGCAAGATTCGACGTGAGCGGATGGGGCATATCGATCTGGTTTCCCCGGTCGCCCACATCTGGTTCACAAAGTCCTTGCCAAGCCGTATTGGGCTGTTGCTGGACATGACTCTAAAAGACATTGAGAAAATTTTGTACTTTGAGAGCTATGTCGTAATTGATCCAGGATTGACTCCGTTTCAAAAGTATCAGCTCTTGAGCGAAGAAGATGTCCAGAACGTGCAAGATGAATATGGTGAAGATGCCATTGTCGTCGGAATTGGCGCAGAGGCGTTAAAGACGTTGCTTCAAGGGATTGATCCCGTTGGAGATGTCATCGCAATGCGCATCGAAATGCGTGAGCAGGCGTCTGAAATCAGGAGAAAGAAGCTTGTAAAGCGGATCAAAATATTGGAGGCTTTCGCCGAATCCGGAACGAAGCCAGAATATTTGATCTTAGACGTAATTCCGGTCATTCCTCCAGAATTGCGCCCACTAGTCCCGTTGGATGGGGGGCGATTTGCAACAAGCGACTTAAACGACCTCTATCGTCGTGTCATAAATCGCAACAATCGTTTAAAGCGATTACTGGAACTTCGCGCACCTGATGTTATCGTTAGAAACGAAAAGCGGATGTTGCAGGAATCTGTGGACGCGTTGTTTGATAACGGGCGTCGAGGGCGTGCGATATCTGGAAGCAATAAGCGGCCATTAAAATCTTTGTCCGACATGTTAAAAGGTAAGCACGGCCGTTTCCGTCAGAACTTGCTTGGAAAACGTGTTGATTATTCCGGACGTTCGGTCATTATTGTTGGTCCAGGACTAAAACTACAGCAATGCGGTCTGCCTAAGCGAATGGCGTTGGAATTATTCCGCCCGTTTGTGTATTCACGGCTAGAGCGCTGTGGTTTTGCAAATACGTTGAAGTCTGCAAAGCGGATGGTTGAAAAGGAGCGACCAGAAGTATGGGACGTTCTTGAAGAAGTGATCCGCGAACATCCGGTATTGCTAAACCGCGCCCCAACTCTGCATAGGCTTGGGATCCAAGCGTTTGAGCCGGTTTTGATTGAAGGAAAGGCTATTCAGTTACATCCGCTTGTGTGCGCCGCGTTTAATGCTGACTTCGACGGAGACCAAATGGCTGTGCATGTGCCGTTGTCAATGGAGTCGCAGCTCGAATGTCGTGCATTAATGATGTCAACCAACAACATATTGAATCCATCTAACGGGAAGCCAATTATTATCCCATCGCAAGACATTATTCTTGGATTGTATTACTTAACAATGAGCGTGGATGACGCGCCTGGAGAAGGTACAATTTTGGGCGACATTGGAGAAGTAGAATACGCTCTGTTTTGTAAAACGGTGACTGTCCACACAAAGGTTATTTGCCGCATAAAAGTGGAAACCGAAAACGGGAGTCATTTCCAGCGTTACGAAACAACTCCTGGGCGAATCATCCTTTGGCAGATTCTTCCTTCACATAAGAATATTTCGTTTGAATTGATCAATAAAAAGCTTACATCTGCGGATGTTGGAAAATTAATTGATATGATTCATAGATATTGTGGTCCAAAGCAGACAGTTATGTTTGCGGACAAGTTGATGACGTTAGGGTTTTCGTACGTAACAAGAGGTGCTGTATCCTTTGGAAAAGACGATTTGGTTGTACCAAAGGAAAAGCCTGATTTCGTAGCAGAGAGCAAATCACTGGTGTCTGATTACGAACAGCAATATCTTGATGGCTTGATTACAGAAAGAGAAAAATACAACAAGGTCATCGACGCATGGGAT
>JAISCJ010000115.1 GCA_031265645.1 Holosporales bacterium
TGAAGCTCTTGGAGAAGAAGCTGGATTTCGGTCCATCACATTGAAAATATCAGGGAATCAGGCCTATGGCTGGTTAAAAACGGAAAATGGCGTGCATCGGCTTGTTCGCATATCACCGTTCGACGCAAACGCGCGCAGGCACACAAGCTTTGCTTCCGTGTTCACGTATCCTGAAACGGATGATTCTGTCAACATTGTAATTGAAGATAAAGACTTGAAAGTTGACACGTATAGGGCCTCTGGTGCCGGAGGACAGCATGTAAATAAAACGGATAGCGCTATTCGCATAACACACACTCCTACCGGAATTGTGGTCTCATGTCAGATCGATAGATCGCAGCATCGAAATCGAGCTATGGCGCTAGATATGTTGAGGTCACGCCTATACGAACTTGAGCTGCGAAAAAAACAGGCTGACTTAGATAAGGCCGCCGCGGAAAAGGCGGACATTGCTTGGGGGAATCAAATCCGCTCATATGTGCTTCAGCCTTATCAGTTGGTGAAAGATGCGCGTACGGGAGTCGAAGTTGGAAACGCCGCCTCCGTGTTAGACGGTGCAATCGATGCGTTTCTAGAAGCTGCTCTCGCTAGGAAAGTTGCCAATGCAAATTCCTCGGAGGATGATATCATCCCAGATCGCATATTATACCAAAACCCATTAATAAGCTGTTAAATGAACATGTTCAAGCTGAGCTCTAAGGACCTAGGTTAAAGATATGACTTTTTCCGATTAGGTATAATGCGACATCTCAATCTCAGGAAACGTATGCATAGCAACGCGTTTGCGAAGGGCTAACGAAATAGTGTTTCAACTAATCAAAAACAGTCTGAGGCAACGTCATAATCGCTGCGTCGATTGCGTTTGTTAGTAATGTTTGTTCGCTTCTTGAAAATTCAGATAACACGTAAGCACGAACCATATCTTTATCTGCTGGGCGACCGATCCCGATTCGCAAGCGCCGATATTCGTCAGAGCTAACCAACTGATGAATGCTTCGTAGCCCATTATGCCCGCCGTGGCTTCCCTGACGCTTGATTTTAATTTGACCAATCGAAACATCAAGATCATCGTGAGCTACGATTAAGTTATGCACTGTTAGCTTAAAATAATTCAGCACGCTTATAACTGAGCGTCCTGATAGATTCATCATCGTTTGTGGTTTTAATAGGATCAGCGCGCCTAACTTCCCGTCTTGGCAAGCCGAAACCACACCTTCGAATTGAGATTTCCAGCTGGTTATTCCAAGCGAATCCGCCAATCTATCAACAAAGCAGAACCCCGCGTTATGACGGGTATTTTTGAAATTATCTCCCGGATTTCCGAGCCCAACTAGCAATGTTGCCACTGCGATACATCTCCAAAAAACACCTAACCATATTGGCGCGCTCCCCCTCAGAACTTTTCCATTCGAAAAATTCAATAAAAACTGAGCTTGGGCTAAATGGATTGCACATATCCCATCTGAACACACAGGATAAAATCCTTTACGTTAGGGTTTTGTTCCTGAAAGAATCCTGTGTTTCATATGGAAGCCCTAGAGCAGGCTATTTTATTTTCGCTTCCTTGAACAAAACGTGCTTTCTTGCAACAGGGTCGTACTTTTTTAATTCTAATTTTTCCGGCTTTTTTCTCGGATTTTTCGAGCGAACGACGAAATATCCCGTTCCTGCACTACTGATCAACCGGATCAACACACTCGCTGTCTTCGCCATGAAAAACCTCCACCACACTTTGTTATCAGTACATCACCCGTGCACTGCACCAGAACGTTCTTAACACCACCATTCTACACGAAATAAAGCCTACTCCCAACCGTAAAAACTTTTTTTGCTTCGTCGCTTCGAGGCTCCTGGCACCAACTCTTTTTACGATGGGGGCTACACACACGTGTTTATTGACGCCCCAGTCTACTAGAACGCGTTAAAACCTATGCCAGGTTGGCGTAAAAACATGTATTTGTCAATAAATGCGTCCCTATTATCAAAGTATTAAGGTTCAATCAGCAAATATCGCTTTCTTTTGTAAAAACACACTTTCGTACTTCAATGTTCGTGGAAGGAAATAATTATCATTTGTTGAAAAGTATTTAGTCTCTGTTTCTCTGTAATTCTCAAAAGCGTAAATGATATTAAAAACACTATCCCCTCCTATATTCGAAGGTAGGTTACTGAGCACTCCTTGTAGCTTATTTATTAAATTTTGGTCTTGCGAAAACGCACGTAGTCTAGAATAAGAGCTATTCAACTCTTGGAACGTAGGGATTCGCTCGTTGAGAGTACTAACATAAGACTCAGGATTGCATATATCACCATTCAAGACATCTTCAATATCTCCCAGCAAAGCACAAAACTGACCAAGCTGCAGGCAAAACTCATCTATATCCGAACCAACTAAACTCGAGTCTGCTTGGATAAGGTTTAAAGCACTTAGATATACAGGACTAGCTGTTTCACACAAATGAATAAGAGTGGCTTTTAAACTTTCCTTTAAGGATACGATGATTTGCGCCATACAGTCCGTTTGTTGTCTAGATGAAATCCAAAGATTCAACTCTGACAAAGGCATATCATTTAAAACACATGCACATGGATGAGTCCATGAATGAAGAGGAACGGAATTCTCCTCGCTCTTTCCATAGTCACCTGCATGGTCCATGCCTGGCTTAGAAAAATGCATAGATTGCACACCTTGTTTTAAATAAAACAAATTAAGTAAATTTAGCCTTTCTTCGACAGTGGTGTTTAAAAACGCAAGTTTTTTAGTTGCTAATAATGCGCCATCTTTCATTATTTTGTGCAAGACTATGGATGTTTCATTCAAACCGACATCCATTTTTGTAAAAACACTGTAGGCTTGGTCGTTGGCTATGCAACCGATATCGTCAACAATGTAATCAAACAGGCCAACGGGAAAAAGCTTGGGATTATTGTCAAAGATTCTCTTTAGATCTGCTAGCGTTCCTTTTATTCTAACTTTTCCTTGGTCTGCTGAACAGGCTGGATCAAAAAAAACCCATTTTGGACTGGCGAATCTGTTTCCACTTGAAAAACCAGAGCCAGTGTCTCCAATAACTAAGTATACTTCATGAGAAGGATTAAGGAGATTGTTTTTTATTTTTTCTATTTCATCTTTAAATTTTTGAATATCGTTCGGTGTTACATTGTTCGTTAAATCAAGAACACAACCATCTGCAGACTCTTCTTCGTCCGACACGGGATTAGCTGCCGGCGAAACTCCTTCGCTTGACGCGCCCAACATGTTTTCACTCAAGCAAAATGTAAAAATCACTGTTAATAGTGATTTAAATAAATTTGTACACTTCATTGCGCCTATTCCCAAAAAGATTAACGATCCTTGTCGTAGAGTAACGTACATTTGGTTAACATTTTGTTAATAAGCTGCGACTTCATCAATGGATGAGATATTTTTACTTCTTGCAAAAGGAGCCCCTGAGAAAATCTATTCACCGCTGAACCTTTTTCATGGTACATGAATCAATTGGTCAGTTATAATCAACGCGAATGAAAATATAACAGGGCAACGTGCATGGATAACTCAGACAATAAAATGAATGCGGACATTAGTGGAATTTCCCCAGATGAGCTGAAGTCTTTTGTACAACGCATTGAAAAGCTTGAAGAAGAAAAAGCTACAGTGTGTGGGTATATTCGCGACTTGTACGCGGAAGCAAAAGCCAGCGGTTTCGATCCGAAGATTATGAAAAAAGTGTTGAAAATCCGGCAAATGAAATATGAGGACGTGTTGGAAGAAGAAGAGCTTGTCGAAATATATATGCAAGCGTTAAAAAATTAGCATTCTCGTTGTGTTCTCATGGAAGAAAAATCCCTTAGCCCTACAATGCAACAATATGTTGCAATTAAAAAGCAGCACCCGGATAGTCTGCTGTTTTATCGTTTGGGCGACTTTTTCGAGCTTTTCTTTGATGACGCTGTAACGGCTTCACGCGAGCTCGATATTGCATTGACAACACGCGGCAAGCAAGGAGGAGTAGACGTCCCAATGTGTGGCGTCCCTGTGCATGCGTACGAGTTGTATTTGGCAAAGCTAATTCAAAAAGGCTACCGCGTCGTCGTCTGTGATCAGATTGAAACGCCCGAAGAAGCGAAGTTGCGCGGAGCCAGAGGTCCGTTAGCGAGAAGCGTAACGCGAATTGTAACTAGCGGGACTTTGACAGAAGAAGGCATGCTGTCTGGAGATAATAATTATATTGTTGCCATATATATAATGGGCAAGAATGCAGCAGTCGCCGTCGCAGACGTTTCTACCGGCTTTTTTGGATTGGAAGAGACAACGGTCAACAATATCGACGATGTTATTGCTCGTTGGGCTCCGTCTGAAATTATTTTATCCGATGCAATTTTTGCTAAACTACAAACGGTATTGGAACCCTGGAAAAAGAAATTAACGATAGTTCCAGATGCTAAGTACAAAAACTTGAATGCAAAATATTTACTGGCATCTGTTTATAATGTGCAAACGTTGGACATATTTGGCGATATTCCATACCACGAATTGCAAGCAGCTGGAGTGTTAGTCGATTACGTAGTTTCAACGCAGTGCTGCAAAAGCTTGTCGTTGTCTGCTCCAAAGTTAATTCACTCGAAAGAATTTTTGTCGATAGATATGGCAACGCGTCGAAACTTAGAGCTAACATCGTCTGTTTCTGGCGAAAAAAGCAATTCTCTTTTAGCTGTTATAAACAATGCCGAAACTGCTGCTGGGCGCCGTTTGCTGCATGCGTGGATTGCGGCTCCCCTCTTAGACATATATAAAATTGAAGAGCGCTTAAACGATGTTGAATATTTTGTTGGAAACACTCACTTGCGTATGCGCATAAGAGAGAGCCTTCGTGGCCTGCCTGACATCGAGCGCATTTTGTCTCGGCTCGCCTTAAATCGCATTAGCCCAAGAGATGTCGGCGCGCTACGAGTTGCATTGGAACGATACAGAGCAATAAAACTTCTGTGCGCCGGTAATGAGGAGTGCAAATTTTTACGAACCGCACCAGATTTTACTAATATGTTGGCGGAACTGTGCAAAGCTTTCAAAGAAGAGCTTCCCTCGCAAGCTAGAGATGGAAACTTTATTGCAGAAGGGTACGATGAGCAGCTTGACGAATTTCGTAATTTACGAACTCACGTGTCGGATAATCTGCAACAACTGCAGGCAAAATATGTTCAACAAACAGAGATTCATAATTTAAGAATCAAACGCAATAATGTGTGGGGAATATATATAGAAGTCAGTGCGTCACAGATTTCGAGGGTGCCATTTGACTTTGTTCACAGGCAAACGCTTACAAACTGCACGCGATATACGACGAGTGAGTTGATTGCGCTCGAAAAGCGGATAGAGCAAGCTGAGACGTCATATATCAACAAAGAGATTGAAATATTTGAACAATTTGTTGCAAAAATATTAACGGTTCGAGATCTCCTTTCTACCGTGTCAAAAGAGCTTGCGTACCTTGACGTTGTTTCAGGCTCAGCAGAGCTTGCAATCGCAAACAAATATGTTCGCCCGCAATTTTCTACAAAGCCAGAGCTCAGCATCGTCGCAGGACGGCATCCCGTGGTAGAGCAATCTTTTAAAAATAAAGAAGAATACTTCGCGCCGAATGATTGCGACCTGAACCATGACAGTCGACGCTTTTTGCTTGTAACTGGGCCAAATATGGCGGGAAAAAGTACGTATTTACGCCAAAACGCCTTGATCGTAATCATGGCTCAAATGGGGTTGTTTGTACCTGCGGACAGCGCGATTATTGGGATTGTTGATAAAATTTTCAGCCGGATCGGGGCTTCTGATGACTTGGCGTCAGGGCGGTCTACTTTTATGGTGGAAATGATTGAAACCGCGGCTATCCTCCACCAAGCCACGGATCGATCTTTAGTAATATTAGACGAAATTGGACGGGGGACTGCTACGTATGATGGCTTGTCGATTGCATGGTCCGTCAGCGAATATTTGTATCTCACAGTCCAGTGCCGCACACTTTTTGCTACGCATTATCATGAGTTGACCAAGCTGTCCGAGGCTTTTGACGGCGTCGTTCCAGTTTCCGCAGCAACACACGAATGGGAAAATAAGATTGTGTTTCAGCACAAAATTGTAGACGGCTGCGCACAAAAATCGTATGGAATTCACGTCGCTCAACTTGCAGGCTTACCAAAGAACGTGATTCTCCGAGCGACTGAATTGCTGCATGCATTTGAAACAGAAATAAATGTAAAGCCCAAGACGGAAAAAGTCATTCGGCAGCACATTAGCAAGCTACAGAAGGAGCTATTTTAGCAGCGTTTCCGCCTGCTTCGCGTTCTGAATTTTTCGAAATTGCTGCACAGCCCGATTATGTTCGTCCAATGTTTTGCTGAAGGTGTGTCCACCTGTGCTGTTTGCAACGAAATACACATCAGAGTCCGGAGCAGCGGCAGCAATTGCTTTTAAAGTTTCCTCACCTGGGCAACAAATCGGCGTAGGTGGAAGCCCCTTGCTTACGTAAGTGTTGTAAGGCGATTCAAATTTGCAATCTTGGCGGGTTAGTGGGCGAGGAGCAGCTCCACCGAAAACTGCATAGGCAACAGTCGGATCAGCTTGCAATTTCATATTGTGTTGCAGTCGGTATAAAAAAACGCCAGCAATTTTCTGCTTTTCGCTGGAGAGCTTTGTTTCCTTTTCGACTATCGATGCAAGGATCAGCGATTCATTGGGACTTAACCATCGGGAGCTCAACGTCCCCAAAAATTTTTTCATGCGCTCATTCAATTGTCTAAAAATCTTTTGGCGAGATGTTCCTTCTGTAAAATAATACGTACCAGGTGAAGCATATCCTTCAACTGGAAGACTGGATATCGCACCAGACAGGCATGGATTTTCCTGAAGAATTTCCTTTATGCGAAGAACTGTCACTCCTTCAGGAATTGTGACTTTGTGTATAACTACCAATCCATTTACTAATGCGTGTACAACGTTGCTAACATCCATGCCTTTCGAGAAAACATATTGACCCGCTTTCAATTTAGAATATACACCTGTGCGAAATGCGAAAAATATAAATCCAAATTTACTTTTGACGATGCCCTTCTTATGGAGTTCTTGGGCAATTTTGAAAATTGATGATTTTTGAGGAATTGTTACTAATATCATTGACTTAGCAGGAGTGTTTGCCGAACTAATATAATTTGGACAACAGCGCGGACAACAGCGGTCTGCGGCAGATAGATTTGCAATCCAAAGGGTTATAAACAAACACGATTTGACAAATATACATAGCTTGATACGCATGAATTTTTGCTATTGCTCTTTTTCTCTTAAACACAAGTTTTCCTTATATAGGCACGCATTGCAAGCCAATTGACTTTTTGCTTTTCTGTTCCACACGAAAGTTTCGATTGTTGTACGTTTGTTTTTTTTGCATTTTTAGAGGCATTCGCGAAAAAATTAATGATTTGTTTGGGATTTTGTGATTACTATCGTGGTAGTGGATGTGAAAACTCTAATGGTTATTTTTATGACGAATATGAAAGGTTTATTAACTGCAGTTCTCGTTGGATTTGCTTTGGTTTCCTGTACTCAGAAGCATTCTGAAGACATTGAAACTCCAGCGCCGTCTATTGTTCCTGGATCTCCTGAGGAATTCGCGCAGAGCGTTGCGAACACGATATATTTCGGATTTGACCGATATAATTTGACTCCTGAAGCCGAGCAAGTACTAGGGCAAGTCGTGAACTGGCTGAATATGTACAACTCCAGAAATGTGATCGTTGAAGGGCATACCGACAAGCGAGGCACGAAGGAATACAACATTGGGCTAGGAAGCCGCCGAGCTGAGTCAGTAAAGAAATTCTTGGCTGATCGCGGCGTTGATAGCAACAGGATTTCAACGATCTCCTACGGAAAGGAGATGCCTGTAACAGAGAGTGAAACTGAAGAAGGCCATGCGCTCAACCGGCGTGCTCACTTGGGGATTGCTCAATAGGCAGTTGCTTAATAGTCGCTTTTTATATTTTTTTTTGAAGGCTGAACGAAGAAAAAAACTTCGTCCGGCTTTTTTGATCTGAATTTTTAAGAGAAAACGCTCTGTCTTTGTTTAAATAATCTACATCCGTATGGAAGCTTAATAACATAAATTTGCGTTGCGCATGCGAAATTTACGGCAACATGCTGGGCCGTTAATAAAAAATTAGTTTCCGCGATGGTAACATGTGGAAGCGGTGGGAGTCTTTCATATTTGAACATGCTTAATTTAAAACAATTATTCGCGTTCATTTCGTGCTTTATTTCGAATTGTTATATTCTGACGTCGCCAGGGTATAGCAAGGATTCGGATGCAGCAGAATTTCAACCATTCGATCAAGCTGGTGATCAGGGAGAAGAGCGCAGCGAAAGCGACAAAAATTTTGATTTCGATCGTTCCCTGAGTAGTGAATATCCATCAGAAAGTGATGTTTTCGATAAGCATGCCACAGCACCTGAGCCAACTGCGATTCCTGAGCCAATGAGTGTAAGTGTGCCAATGCTCGAACATGAGGCAAGTCGTGAATTTGAATCGATACCTGAAACGGAAGGAACGCTTGGACCTGAGGTCGTGATTGAGCCAGTCGCTGAGCCAACGCTTGAACCTGAGGTCCTGATTGAGCCAGAACAGAAGACTGAACATCAAGATAAGCCTGGGCTGCAACAGAAACAAACGACGATGCCTGAAGAACCCAAAAATTCAGAAACCGCATCGCCCGAAGCGCGCTCGGAAGTTTCACCTGAATTATTGAACGCAGCACCCGATATAATGGATATCATAAAGCGGGGAGAACTGCGTGTTGGAATATGTCCAGTAGATCAACCACCTTTCCACGTAAAAAAAGAAAATGGGGAAATTTTCGGTTTTGATGTCGATTTAGCAAATGGAATATCGGAATCGTTAAAAGTAACGCTTAAGCTCATTGAAGCACCCGATTGGGAACAAACAATTACTTACCTTTTGGATGGCAAGGTTGATTTGGTAATATCGAATTTGACCGCGACTCCAGAAAGAGCAAGTAAGATCTTTTGCTCTGTTCCATATGCCAAAATTCGTCAGTGCGTTTTGCTTAACAGAGTCTTAGTCGCTCGTGCAGCTGGAAAGAATATAACAACACTAAGAGATATATTTTCAATATTTGAAAATCACACTCTCTTAGCCCAAGAAGGAACTTCGTACGTGTCCCTTGCAAAATCCCTTTTCCCATCAGCGGAAGTCCTTTCAACGCTGTTGTGGAAAGACATAATTGCCCGAATTTTATCAAAGGAGGCCATGGGAACAATCAGCGATGAGCTAGAAATAAAAGAGCAATTGAAGTCTGTCAAAACCGTGGAGTTGCTGCCAATTATTCTTAAAAAGAAATATGACAGGATTGTTATTGGGGTATCGCGTTCAGCTCCACAACTATTACATTTTGTAAATAATTATATTGAGACGAACAATGTTGAATGTAATCTGGAAGATTTTTAATTAAAGGAGTGCTCACAATGAAATATAACGCAAATTCCATTGCGTTCCTTCAAAAGGTCTACTCATTTTTTGCAGAGCGCAAACTTCAATATGATATTATTTCAAGTTTCATATTATTGTTTATCTTTGAAAATTTAATTACTTTGTCATTTACATATAAGTCGAATAATATCGTATCCTTAGAATTCGCGCGACGCTCAATGTCGCAAAGTTCCGACAACATCTTGATGCGCACTCAAAGATATCTTGATGATGTGCAAAAAGTAGTTACGCTGTGTCATTCATTAGTGGACTTAAAGGACAAGTCCTGCCTTGAAAACAAGCAAGTCCAGGAATGTTTAATTCAAAGCCTTAGACTTTATAACCATTTCGATAATATTTATGTTGGTCTGACAAATGGGGATTTCTTGGGGGTAGAGCGCCGCAAGCCAAGTGCAAAATATGTTACTCAATCGGATAAGCTCTTACCGAGTAACATTAAATTTTTGGTGCAAAAGCAAGACCGGTCAACAGCTCAAGGTACTGAATTTTGGCGTTATTACAATGATGATGGCCAGCTAACGGCAGAAGAAAAGAACGAAATATTAAACTTTGACGCAAGAACTCGTCCTTGGTTTACATTGGCTGAACAAAAAGGAGATTTTATTTGGACAGACATATATCCATTCTCAGGAACAACGAGCATGGGCATAACGGCAGCAATACCAATATACGTATCTGACGACGGACGCATAGTGAAAATAGCTGGAGTAATTGGCGTAGATCTATTACTGGATGATCTTGCCGACTTTATGCAAAATCAAAAAGTATCAGAACGAGGAATTGCTTTTATTATTAGTCGTTCTGGACAAATTGTAGCTTATCCATCTGGAAGTACGATCGAACAAAATGTGAATTTTAATTCTCAGCGCTCTCTTCTTTCTATTACGGAGGCTCCAGATCGACAAATTCAGTTAGCGTTTCAGATGCATAAAGACCATCCAGGAAAAGATGAGTTGCAGTTTAAATACGGCGGCGAAACGTACTTGGCAACATTTACTCCAATCTCGGAAGGAAATAATTTGGACTGGATTGTGGGAATAGTTGTTCCGAAATCTGATTTTGCCAAAAATATTGAAGATATGCAGCAAAATGAAATTTTTATTATTCTTATCGTTGCGTTCATTGCGACTTTAGTAACGTTTTACCTATCTAAGCGAATATCTGCGCCAATTATAGCTATTGCAACAGAAACACAGCGCTTGAAAGAATTTTACGAGACGGAGCCTCTTGATATAAAAAGCAATATTTTAGAAATAAGAATGATGATTGATGCAATTGCGGCAATGCGGTTTAGCTTGCAGTCGTTTGGAAAGTTTGTTCCAAAGGTTCTTGTCCGACGTCTCATGATGAAAGGAACGGAGGTTAAACTTGGTGGAAAAATGAGCGAAGTCACAACATTTTTTTCGGACATTCAAGGTTTTACAAGCATTTCCGAAAAGATGTCTGCAGATAAGCTCGTCTTACACTTGTCCGATTATTTCAACGAATTATCTAAAATAATTGTTGAAACTAACGGTACTATTGATAAATATATCGGAGATTCAATAATGGCG
>JAISCJ010000120.1 GCA_031265645.1 Holosporales bacterium
GTAAGAAAACCGCAAACTTTAGCGCTCAATCAAAATTTATTAGATGCTTGAGACATTTCTAAACAGCGTTGACATAGGCTTCTCTTGAAATCGTGAGACCCAATGATGCAGCAATCAGCTCAATGTCCATTGGATCTTCCCCAACACTTATCTCTTCAAGAGCCTGCATTGCGTAAAATGACGGACAGTTTAGTTTGCAACGCTGCAGCCGACATTCGCCATTTCCAACTAAAAAGATTCCGAACTCGCCGTCTGGAGCTTCTACTGCGCTGTATTCGTGTGCTATTGGGTAAACGCCTGCATCAAAAAGGGTTGAATCCATGTCTTCTTTTGCAAAAAATACGCGCTGATTACGGCTGTCAACAATATTGGGTTTATAAGAGATGTCTTCAGGCGGAAGATTCTTAGAACATTCTTTAATTATTTCTAGGCTTTGCGTAATTTCATCTAGGCGAATGCTCGTCCTTGTGAAAGCATCTCCCCCACGGCTAATTATTGTTGGAAATTTTGAATAAATTTTACTGTCATCGGAGTGCCGAACATCAAATGTGATTCCAGATGCTCGAGCAACTGTTCCTGTAAGGCTTAATGCATTTGCGTTAACAGCTGATATGTACGCTGTTTTTGTAGCTCTACCCTTAAATATTCGGCTACTTAGCAGTGTTGAGCGAATGTTGTTGCAAATCGCTGGAATTTCTTCAAAAAATTGAAGAAGCTTTGCAACAAGTTCTGGCTCAAAGTCAATGTTTGTGCCACCTGGAATGAAAATGGTTTTCCTTATTCCAAGCTGCAAACAAAATTGTTCGAATTTCTGCTGTATATGTTGCGTTTTCATAAAAAGCGGGAGAAGCCCAACGCTTTTCGCAATTCTTCCTAACGTTGCAATGTGTTCTATTATGCGCTCTCCTTCGCACAAGATAACCCTAACATATTGCGATCTAGAGGAAAGTTGCATGTCGAACAAATGTTCAAATCCCTGGATCCAAGCTAATGTGTGGCAAAACGGAGTGCTTGCGAAAAGCATTTTTAACGTTTTTGCATTTTCAAAAAAGTTTTGCTTTTCGAATTGCTTCTCGATCAAAGAGTGAGAATTAGGCGCACTTATATTAAGAGATAGAATCTGCTCATTTTGAGCAGCTAACGTAATAGTTTTGCTAGAAATGGTCTGCATGCAAGCTGTCAGCTGATTCGTTCAATCTTAACGTTAATTTAACTATTTATTCGGTACATTAGAAGGTGAGAGTAGTAGCATATGTAGCAAGTTCGAATGAGGGACACATGGCAGACAGCACTCAGCATAGACTAGGTCGTGTAAGATCTCCACGCGTTCAGATTACGTATGATGTCGAAATCGGAAACGCTATTGAGATGAAGGAGTTGCCGTTCGTCTTTGGCATTATAGCAGATTTATCTGGAATGCCGGACGTCGCACTTCCGAAGCTCAAGGAGCGTAAATTTGTAGAAATAGATGGCGGAAACTTTGATGGAATAATGGCATCGTTTCGTCCTAGGTTGGCATTGCGAGTGAAAAACACATTGCTCGACGACGATTCTGAAACCAACGTAGAGCTTCGTTTTTCTAGCATGGATGATTTTACGCCTCTAAATGTAGTAAAGCAGATTCCAGCTCTAGCCAAATTGTATGGAATTCGTTCTCGTTTGAAGGATTTACTGACAAAGCTAGACGGGAACGACGACCTTGAGGAAGGGCTGAAAAAGATTATGACGGATGAAGCTGAAAAGGACTCGATAAAAGGGTTATTACCGCAAGTCGAGGATGCAGGTTAGACGCACGAGTGCGCGAAAGTAATAGGCAAAGGAGTAGCAAATGGCTGACGAACAAAATGAAGCAATTGAAGCCAGCGCGCAGTCGCCTTTAGACGTTCTATTTGAAAAAGGAAAGTTAGTTAGAGATGAGATGCAACGTCCGTTTGCAGAGGATTTAGTTCGTGAATTTATTTCACAAATCGAGGAAAATCCGGATGACGTTGGGGAAAATCCTGCGGCGTTTATAAACGCAGTCATTGCTCAGATTGATGAAAAAATTCAAAGCCAGCTAAAAGAAGTGATGCACCAGGAAGCATTTCAGCAGCTAGAAGGATCTTGGCGAGGGTTGCATTATCTTGTATCGAAGACGGAAACAAGCACTCATCTGAAACTGCGCTTATTTAACGCAACAAAAAAGGAGTTGCTAACAGACTTAGAAACAGCGGTTGAGTTTGACCAGAGCCAGCTCTTCAAGAAAATTTATGAAGAAGAATACGGAACCTTTGGAGGACACCCATATTCGTGTTTACTTGGTGACTATTATTTCACTAGGCATCCGCAGGATGTTGAGTTTTTGATCAAAATGTCAGAGGTTGCAGCTGCGGCTCATGCTCCGTTTATTGCGGCGGCTCATCCAAAATTGTTTGACCTGGATTCATTCGAGCAGCTCGGCATCCCCAGAGATTTGAACAAAGTTTTTGAAAGCTTGGAACTTATAAAATGGAATTCATTTCGAAATACTGAAGAGTCGCGCTACATTGCGCTTACGCTGCCGCGCGTTCTGATCCGCCTTCCGTACGGAGCCGACACGCTTCCAGCTGAAGGGCTGAATTTTGAAGAAGATGTCGCGGGTGCAGATAGTGCCAAGTTTTGCTGGACAAATCCTGCATATATATTAAGCCAAAGAATTACAAATGCCTTCGCTCTATTTGGTTGGACAGCTGCGATACGAGGCGTAGAAGGCGGAGGCATAGTTAGAGGGCTACCATCATTTACGTTTAAAACGACTGATGGTGACATTGCCCTAAAGTGTCCAACGGAGACAGCAATCACAGACCGTCGAGAAAAAGAATTGAGCGATCTCGGGTTTATTGCGCTGTGTCACTGTAAAGGAACAGACTACGCCGCATTTTTCGGTGGGCAGACTGCACAGAGACCAAAGGTGTACAACTTGGACGATGCAAATGCAAACTCGAGTTTGTCAGCCAGGTTGCCGTACATGTTAGCGGCGTCACGGTTTGCACATTACATTAAAGTTATAATGCGTGACAAAATCGGTAGCTTTTTAACAAAAGATGCGATTTCGAATTATTTAAATACGTGGATTGCCAACTACATTTTACTTAATGATGATGCTCCACAAAACGTGAAAGCGAAGTATCCGTTGCGAGAAGCACGTATTGACGTTTATGACGTTCCGGGAAAACCAGGGTCGTATAGGTCCGTTGTGTATCTTCGTCCTCATTTTCAAATGGAAGAGCTAACGGCGTCAATTCGACTTGTTGCAACGCTGCCTCCGCCAGCGGGCTAGGGGGTTGAGACACTGTGAAACGAGACGTATATCGAATAAACAGATTTAATAAATGGACTTGTAATCGAGTTTTAATGTGGGAATTTTACCAATTTGAGAGTTAATCAAACGCAAGGATACATAAAATGCCGCAGTCGTACGTAATAACAGACCTTCCTGGGAAAAAATCAGTAAAAATGGCGACAACAGATGTTGCGCCGTTGGATGACATCACTGTACGGTCCCCTGAATGGATGATAAAAATTGATGATCTTCTCAGCTCGAATCTTGGTGGATTTGAAGATTATTCAGAAATATTTGGATGGAATGAAGAGTCATCACGTTTTACTCCAGGGAACTTAAGCAATCAGCTATTGGGATCTGCGACGCTCAAACATTCGGGGTTAACAATATTGATTCCAAATGGCGGACATAGTGCGCAAATTGAATTGAAGATGAACAGGGGAATCCCGCTAGATTTAATTGAAATTGTTAGGTTGGGAAATATTCAAGATTCAAAAGTAAAACTCCAAATCCTCGAATATCATACCTGTTGGATTCAATCCTTTCAGCAACAACTTGACCGCGTAATCGTTACCGTTTCAATATCTGTAAAAAAGAACACTATTTATGTGTTTGACAACACCGGTGCAAACCAAGGACAGATGGTTAGCGAGGTCAATTATATACAAGGCGTAGTTGAAGGGTAGGGCTCCATTAAAGTCTAGAAATTATAAAAACACACGTGAATGTGCTAGCATCCGCCAAGGAGACGTTTGATCGGATAGCTTATGAATAGTGCGAATGACGACGCGCGGCCCGTACGCGGCATGCGCGACATAATGGGACAAGATTCTTCTGTGTTTAACACAGTAGTGGACACGCTGAAACAAGTCGCGCAATCGCATGGGTATTCGCATATAGAAACGCCAATATTGGAATTTTCATCGCTGTTTGCGCGTAGCCTTGGTGAGGATACGGACGTTGTTGGCAAAGAAATGTTTTCTTTTGCAGACCGTGCGGGCCAACAGGTTTCGCTGCGTCCAGAGGGCACGGCGTCTGCTGTTCGAGCGCTTATTTCCAACGGGCTAACACAGAAGCTCCCGCAAAAGCTGTACTATTTTGGACCAATGTTCCGATATGATCGCCCACAAAAAGGAAGATATCGTCAATTTTTTCAATTTGGAATTGAAAATCTGGGCGAGGGATCTCCATTAAGCGACGTTGATGTTATATTCCTAGCTAATGATGGTTTAACTAGATTAGGAATTAAAAGTAAGTTATTTATAAATTCCATAGGAGACCAGCCGTCCCGAACAGCTTATAAAGCAAGACTTGTCGAATATTTTTCAAAATACGAGACGGATTTATCAGAAGACAGCCGGCGCCGTTTAACGACGAATCCTTTGCGAATTTTAGATTCGAAGGAAGCTGGCGATTTAAAAATTGTAGAAGGAGCGCCTTCAATCTCCGATTTCTTGACAAACGATGCTGCGGCTTTTTTTGATAGTGTGCAAAACGGATTGAGTGCGTTGTCAATTGACTTCAGCCTTGACCGAACATTAGTTCGTGGACTTGATTATTATGACCATACAACATTTGAGTTCAAAACGGACATTGATGATCTGTCACTTGCTATTGTTGGTGGGGGACGCTACAACGGGTTGGTAGAACAAATCGGTGGGCCGCACATTCCCGCGATTGGACTGGCTTTTGGAATTGATCGCATGATGTTGGCATACGATGCAAGCAAACTTGTTACCCCACCACTAATTGCCGTATTGTTTGTAACAAAGAATGAAGAGCTGTACGCGCTCGAGTTGGCTCAGCAACTCCGAAAAAATTTTAATGTAATCTTGCCAACTGACGGTAATTTAGCGAAACGCATGAAACAAAGCAATTCGGCTGGAGCATGTTGTGCGCTTATTTTGGGTGAAAAAGAAGTTGCAGAGCGTTCTGTTACGTGCAAGTTCTTAAAAGAAGTGCAAGGCTACGCTAATGGCGCGGAAAATTTGGTTAGCCGAGACGCTCTCGAAGCATTCTTTGCACAGATCTGCCAAAGCTAGGTCTGCCGCGACGTAAAAGCATAACTACGATATGTACTTATCGTAGCCTATGTCGTACACTAAGCTAATGTTCGTAAGTTTATTTGAGGAAATCCGTGGAATCGCTACGATAACACTATCTATGCCACTATTAACATTCTCATATATTACAGGGCTGAGATATAGCAGGACCGTGCGACATTCCAGCCGTTATTGATTCCCAAAATCTATAACTAAATTGTGATGCTACACATTATTCTTGATGTATTTTTTCAAATATTCTAAGAACGACACGAGATGTTTTAATATTGTGTACAAATGCTATACCCAGAATTCTTTAGACGAAAAGTTGTTGATCACTATCACCATTGCGGTTCTATGCAACAAACTGCAAAAGATATGGACGTAAATCGAGAAACAGTCTCAGTTTGGGTACATATGGAAAAAACAACTGGAAACCTCAAAAGAAAACCTCTTAACAGAACTTTAAAAAAACTGGATCCTCAAAAGTTGAAAGAATATTTCCTAGAACATCCAGATTCTCTTGGAAAAGAGGCAGCACAGTACTTTAACGTTACTAAAGCTATAATTAGCACAGTGCTACGCAAATTAAAAATAACACGTAAAAAAAACTTTTTCATACGTATCTTCAAAATGTGAACTGCAACAGCTGATGCGGTATCGTGCAATGGCGGAGAGAGGTCGTCAATTAAAGTAGCCTTTGAAAGGCGTGACAGACATGAGTAGAAGCTTAATATTTCACCCACTCTCAGGTGGCAGTCCAGCTGGTTTTGTTTCGTATCATATATTGGTGAACCAATACAACAGTTATATATCGCATTAAAAAACGTAGTAAAACGCTAGAACTCTTGGGATTCCTTGATAATCGAGGAACGTCCGCAAGAGCGCAAATCCGTGTTCTTCTGCAATTTTGCTAACGGTATTATTTTGACCCGCACCAATTTCAAATAATATGATGGAATGAAACTTTTTCGAAACATCTAGGTGCACATGCTCACGCAAACGCCCAAAAATATTTCTGTAAGCATTTAATCCATCCAGACCAGCAAATAGTGCTACATGAGGGTCATACAGCGCTTCTGGGTCGAGATTTCCGTTTGGTGCAATATCATCACCATCAGAAATATATGGTGGATTGCACAAGATTACGTCAAAAACACCATCTACACTTTTAGTCCAGTCGCTTAACTGAAACTGAGCCCGCTGCGTTAGGTTTAAATTTGCAGAGTTCTTTGACGCAACATCAAGGGCTGCCTTAGATATGTCTACGCCAATTCCAGTCGCATGCGGATATTCGGACAAGCACGATAGCAGCAAACAACCCGTTCCTGTCCCTAAATCCAAAAATGTTACTGGAGCTGACTTATCCGTATGCAGCAATAGCACTACTTCGATGATGAGCTCACTTTCTGGCCTAGGGTCAAGCGTATCCCGCGTTGTAACGAACTCATGTTTCCAAAAGTTTGCTCGTCCAATTATTTTCGTCAAAGGCTCACGCGTGACTCTTCTTTGCACAAGAGCTTGCAGCATCTGCCACTGATCGTCCGAAAGCGTTGGCACAGCAAGCGCAATGTCCACATATGGAATTTTAGTAACATGTTCAGCAAGTAAACGCAGCTCTTTCCATGGACGCTCGATTCCCGCGTTACCCAAAGCTTGTGCCAAAGAGCGCCAGAGCATTATGTACGCATTCCAGTAGGCAAAGACCTAAGCGTTGCTAATCAATTGTTCTAATTCGTCTGATGTGCAAAAACCTAAGGTCACGGGACTTTGTGGCTCTATGTTTCTAATATTCCAGTGCGTTTTGTTTCGAATTGACTGCACAGTCGAACGAGTTGAGCTAAGGAAATTGCAAATATGAGAATCTGGAAGGTTTGGATAATAACGAATAAGCCATAAAATCGCGCTTGGTTTATCTTTTCTCTTCACAACCGGCGTATATTTAGCTCTCTGGTTTTTTATCATTTTACCGACATCAACAGCAGGACTAATTTGCAATTTTTGCCCGGGATCATTCTCACAACGAGCAATCTCATCAGCTGTAAGCTGCGACGAGGCAATCGGATCAAACCCAATCATGTTGTCTGTTTCGCCGTCCGCAATTGCCTTGATTTCCAGAATATGCAGACCACAAAAATCCGCAATTTGCTCAAACGTAAGGCTGGTGTGCTCAACCAACCATATAGCAGTAGATTTAGGCATTAGCAGTTGGACCATAATCATTCACAAGTTTGTGTTCGTTGATCATTTGTCCCACAGCTATACTTCATTTTCAATAGGATTGACACGTTTTTGGCGCACACGCCTAGTTTTTGCAAACGTTTAGGAATCAATTATAAGTTGCACGAAATAGTACATTTCTAAGCTAAACCGCAATCGCCACAGTTAGGTTTGTGTCTTCCCCGATTTTACTGGCCGAGATTTGTCTCATCTGTCGTGAACTGCACACCAGCACACGCGTTATTGACATAGAGACAAATGATCGGCTAGACTGAGTTATTCCTGCCTGGCTCGCTGTTGTAAGCGTGCCGATTCTTGTTTTGCAATCGGGGCTATTATGAAAGTAACGAATTCGTTGAAAACAATAAAAAGTCGCCATAAAGCGTCTAAAATAGTAAGACGAAAGGGGCGCTTGTATGTAATAAACAAGCAATGCCCAAAATTTAAGGCCCGTCAAGGGTAGGAGGATCTAAAAAATGAGTGATTTTGGCATCTTATCAGCTAGTGCAAAAATTCGGGCTGGAACGGGACCAGCGAGATCTGTTCGTCGTGATGCTCAAGTGCCGTGTATTATCTACGGCAAAGGAGTTCAACCTCAGATGTGCGCACTTGATGAAAAGACTGTACAGCAGCAGTGCTCGCATTCTGATTTCTTTAGCAAAGTGCTTACTTTGGCTGTTGGGGATGAACATATAGATGTTCTTCCTAAGGTTGTTCAGTATCATCCTGTGACTGATCGTCCTTTACATGTTGATTTCATCAGAGTTAGTGCTAGCTCTGAAATTAAGGTCAGTGTACCTGTCGAGTTTATCCACGAAGATAAATCTCCTGCAATAAAACTCGGTGCTATATTGAACGTAGTTCAAAGGTCGGTTCACGTCCTTTGCTCGCCGCGGTGTATTCCTGATAAGTTTGAGATTGACCTAACTGGTGCTGCCGTTGGCGCGACTTTTACTGTAGAAAATATACAGATTCCTGATGGAGTTAGTTTACATTCTTCCACCAGTAAAGGCGCAATCCTCGCAAACGTTGTTCAATCTGGGAAGGAAAAAAGCGATGCATCCGCAGAGCCTGGCGCTTAGTTTGCAGAGATTAGCTTTTTCTTCGTTCTATTTTGCTTGATCCGAATATAGGGCTACAGGTGTTTCTAGTAGCTCTCCTGCGGGTAGATCACCAAGCTCAAACGGTCCAAACTTAACGCGAATCAGCCGGCTAACCTTAAGGCCAAGTCGTCCTAGTACTTTTCGAATTTCTCGATTTTTACCCTCATGCAACGAGACACGAATCCAGAAGTTTTGTATACGACTTTTATTTGAAAAATGGCCCGCAATCTGGATAAATATCGGCGCATATTTTATTCCGTCTATAATAATGTTTCGTAATTCTATTGATGTGACATTATCCGAGCGAAAAGGAAATACATGTGCATATTTAGAACCCAACAGTGCATCGGTTTGTCCAAAAACTCGCACATTGTACACTCGTTCAAGATGCGTCGTCTCTAGCTCATGCGCAATTGAATTGCAATTTGTCAACAAAATGAGACCTTCAGAATTAATGTCAAGCCGCCCAACTGACAACACTCGGAGTAAACCATGTCGTGCTGCCACAGCGTCAAAAACCGTCATTCTTTTTTGCGGATCATTGTGCGTTGTTATTTCGCCGACAAGCTTGTTGTAAATCCACAACCTCGCAGGAGGCTTATTCTCGACGCGCTTTCCACAAAAACTGATTGAATCTGATTCGCTGACGAAAAAAACTGGAGTAAGGATTTTAACTCCATTTACAGTCACATCCCCGTTCAAAATATGCCGCTCAGCTTCACGTCGCGAGCATAGATTTCGGCCAGATAAATATTTTGCTAGTCGGTACGTACATGCCACCTTTACAGTGCCCGCTCCATCCGACGTTTTCTGCGTCGAATCATTCAATTCATTTTTAAGAGTTTGATCTGTGCGGATTTTTGACGACGAAGCTGTACGCAAAAATTTACTTGCTCCCAAAAATTTAGCTGCACGTGGAACATTTTTATTTTTTTCTAAAGTCATCTAATATGACAACGTTCGCTTGAGAACTGTCCAAAGATCGATCCTGCAACTGATCGTCATCAAAATCGTCATCCTGGACAAATTGAAGACCAAAGTTGGACGATGGATCGACAAAGCTAATCAACGATAAGAACGGCACTTTTATGCGCTCGTTAACATCATCAAAACACAACGTTACAACAAATGCATCCGCGGTAACTTCTAAGTCCCAAAACTCATGCTGCAAGACGATGGTCATCTGATCTGGGTAGTCTTCTTTTATGTATTCTGGAAGTTCTACCCAAGGATGAGTCGTCGCGAACGTTATATAATAATGGCGCTCTTTGAACAAACCGTAGCTAGCCGTGTGAATCAATATGTCCCTCACGACTTGGCGCAACGCTTTTTGTAAGACAGCGTCGTAATCAATAAAATTAGTTCTAGCCATACAAGTTGAAAAACGCAATCCAGGCGAAACTGATCCATTATGCAATAAAAACTGCTGTTTTTACAGTTTCTATTGCAGATTGTGCAGTCAAACTTCCTTAACGTATAGCATGCTTCTAAAATTTTATAGGTATTAGCGTGTTTTAAGGAACGTTGACGAGTCTTTTTCTCCGTATAGTTTTGGTGGTTATATTAGCAGACTGCGGGATATTCAAAAATTCTACGTTACGTGAACTTATAACATTTATCAATTTATTCAGATTCGACAAATCGACCTGAATATTTCTTGAATAACTACGAGCGTAATATATTTCTAGTTTTTCTAGTAAGGTAGGAATAGTCGAAAAATTTACGTTTGAATTGGAAATATAAAGAGACGTTAAGTTTACAAAATTAGACAGGTCAATCGGATCGATCGGATTGCAGTTATTTATGCGTAGCGAAGCCAATAAATGCAAAGTTCTAGAAAAAAGTACATTTGAGTTGGTAATACTAAGATTACTTAAGTTTTCCAGTTCGGGTAGTTCTAATGGAATTGCCCTATCACAGTCATCTATAATCAGATCATCTAATAAAGGCAAAGGCTTCGAAAAAACGACATTTGAATTTTTGATATTAAGCTTTTGCAAGTTTTCCAGCATAGACAGGTCTATTGGGTTGACCGGGTTGCACTTATTTAAGTTCAGATAAATTAACGAAAGTAAAGGAGTCGAAAAAACTACATTTGAATTTTTAATATCAAGTTCTGTTAAGTTTACCAATTTAGAGATGTCAATTGGGTCGACCGGATTGCAGCCATTTATGCATAGATAATCTAAACGTAAAGGTTTCGAAAAAATTACATTTGAATGGTCAATATGAAGTTTTCTTAAAGTTACCAAATTAGAGACATCAATTGGATAGACCGGATAGCAGCCACTTATGAGTAGAGAATCTAAAAGTAAAGGTTTCGAAAAAACTACATTTGAATTTACGATTTCAACATTTTTTAAGCGTATCATCTCTGGCAGTTCTATCGGAGTAGTGTCGCAGCCGACGATAGCCAATTTTTCCAACGAAGTAGGAATAGATACTATCTTAAGTGCTTTTGCGTCTGATACCATAATACTCTTTATATTTGGATCATCGATATCAAGTATTTCAAAAAATTCCGGTATATATTTAAGATAAAGAGAAAGCTTACCATCTTGAATATATCGATGATTTGAAATCAAACTAATGAAACAGTCAGCACAGTCACCGTATTGCGGCACGTTCTTTGACAAATTGCGAATGTCATTGATGATGGTTTGGTTAAGAGAAAAATTCCACCCAATTCCGAGAAAACATGCACTTGCTACGTTCTGAGATATGGCATCTAAGAACATCGAACTCATACAATTCAGAACAATCGTCATCAATGCTTTCCGTTTTTTTTCGTCTTTTATGTATCTTTTATAGAAATAAAAAGCGCGTGCAATCTTTTCATTGCTGAGATTAAATGGCGCATACGAGAATATCGAATGGTACATATTCTGTTTTTCATTAAGAGAATAAAGATAGCCGCAGAGATAATCATACTCACGCTCACGACAATAATCATCAAATCCTATTTTAGGCCGTGGCTCTATCCAGACGCATCCGTGGTGATCTTGGTGGTCTATTCTAAACTCAGCGAAAGGTCCTTCGCCAATTAATTTTACCAAAAGTTCGCCATAATATTCATCCCCAGAATCATAGAATGAATCAGCTGTTATCTCATAATCCCGAGCGGGATTTATGCATTTTAATAATTTTTTCAAAAAGGGAATTACATCTATTCTAGTATCAGTATTGTAGTGAACCCCAAGTACTGCGGCCAAAGCCTTTGTAAAATTTATAAACCCGGGCTGAATTTCATTTTCATTTATTGGAGATATTGCCTCCTTATATGCAACAGGGAGTCCTCCATTTTGATAATTAAGGCAGGATACGACACTATTCCAACTTGTTCTCACGCTCGGATGATCTGAATTCATGCATCCTATGCCCAACTTCAGAAAATTTTCCAATTCGTCCAAACGATCGGACGTACGTGTAACAGGATAACCATTAAATTCAGCATTCACTCTATCTCTTATCCTAGTGATGTTTCCTCCGTTTTTTATATTCTCGGTTCCTAGGACATAAGTGAATGTGTGTCGAAGTGACGTCTCAACACAATCGGCAAAACCACTTCGATTATTATCCTTAACTATTTTTCCATTTTCAATTACACAAAAAGCAGGGAACCCGTTTGAAACTGGATCATCATACGGTAGTGCCGGAAACTCTATTCCAAATTTTTGATGAATATCTTGCGCTTTTGTCATGATAATATCGCGGGCGTTTGCTGTTGATCTATTGCCATCGATGTACGCAGCTTGGAATGTAATACATCTGAGTTCACGCCACGTTTGCAAAAAGGCGGGGACGTCCTTTTTTTCCAACAACTCCGCAATAAATGCTAGCACGATGTGTTCTGTTGTGCATGTAGAATAGCCGTATTCTGCTTCTGCAACAAAGGCATTACATATTTTTTTTATCATCCCTGCTAAAGTCTTACTTTGGGCCATTTCACCCATAATGGACAAAACTTGAATTGTTAGAAAGTTTGTAAAATAGTTACTAATGTGAGATTGAACGTCGTCGAGCTTTGAACGACCAGACATCATTGCGTTCAACGTCCCTATCGTTTTGGTTAAAGAGTCTAATAATTTGGCATCAAATGCGTGTTTAAGGACTGGTGTTTGTTTAACAAGCTCACAAATAGAGCTCAAAACATCGCTGGCGTCTTCACTCGCTTTTATTCTGTCGATTATGTGTCGAATTCTCACTAAATGTTCTCTATTTTCGTAAATATTTCTATTAATTCTTCCAAAATTGATTTTTTCAAAAAATGCATCTTTGCCGTCGACCCACAAGCGTGCAACTTCAGCGGCGATCATAAGTTTAGCCAACGCGCTATTCCGTTCATCAGAATTTAGTGATCTAATGCTGTTCGCGAAACTATGTTTCCCATTGGCTTCAAGCCTTCCGGAATTTGAAGGATACAGTTCAATGAGTAGCACTGAAATATTGTCCAGTCCTTTGTCTAATCTTCGATGTACAAATTCTGGACGCATCGGATCCATTTCGGTGTTCTCAATAAAATTTCCAGAAAATCTGAGATTTTCTAAATAGCCTGATTGTCGCATAAGACTCCCCCAAAACAAGGAATACTCTGGCGGCAATCCTTCGTTTTCATCATCATTTTCGACGTACACATTCGGCCTTTTTGGGGGCTGTTGAATACTATCGACGGCCTCGTCAACCTCTTGGGGATCGGTCGCCAAAGCAGGAGATGTTTCAATAGTCCCATTCTGGGTTTTTATATTGCTTTTAAACGCATACACATCGATGCGAGCATTACTTGAAAGGTGAAAAGATAAAACAAAAAGTAAAAAACCGTTTTTGAAAATTTTTCTCATGATTTAATCATTATTACATTGTACGTATTAAGTGTATTACCATTTCTTTTAACAAAACGTTAATTCCGTAAAAATTCCGACTATTTTTTTTGAAAAAAAAACATACACTCATGTTCTGGTTCATACAGATATGAGACGAAACTAGACAAGCTGGACTAGTTTTGTCTCATATCTGTCTGAACCAGAACAGCGTGACTCGTATCTATTTAAGTTGGGTTAGTGTTGCTTGGCTGTTGAATGGGCGGCCTCACCATCATCGCAACGTTGCAACACTCTTTCTCTAAAATCTGTACTGTAAGCCAT
>JAISCJ010000005.1 GCA_031265645.1 Holosporales bacterium
GTTCAAATTACGAAGAACATAGTATCTGCCCTAGTTGATGGATCGAGATCTACTCCATATAAGGTGCGCATAAAGGTTCCCGAGTTTTCAAAATCACAGATTGCGACTATTCAGGAAATCGTAAATAACTCAACACTGATTCTGTCATCTCTTGTCAAAAAGAAGCTTCCAGAGCAGCTTTTAGATAACCTGCGGAAGAATCATATCAGCCTTTTTCCAACTAAGTGGAATGAGCTATCTGCAAGCTGTAGTTGCCCAGATTGGGCGATGCCATGCAAGCATTTGGCAGCGTTGCTGTACGTGATGAGTGACGAGATTGATAAAAATCCTTTCACGTTGTTCAGCCTACGCGGGTGTAACTTGCTGCGCATGATCGACGATTTTAAAGATGGGAATCTTGAAAAAGAACAGCAAGTGCCAAAGCTGGACGATATTTTGCATGATTCATATATCGAAACACTGGGAACTGCTGTGAAAAATTTATCCGCAACAGGATCGATTGAATCGAATAGCGAGCATTCAACCGATGCGCAATTGGATATGCCAACCGACGCGGCGTTGAAAGATGCAAAAATATCAGAGGTGCTCGACAATACCGCGAATACTAACATTTCGGAGAATGCTCCGAGCTTAAATGCAGGGGAAGAGGAGCAAGTCCCGTTCTTGGATCCAGCGTGCTTGGATGCCGTGAGTTTTGGCGGAATTGATGATCTTTTAGAAAACATCATGCAGATATTGTCGTGTGAAAATCCTCTTTTTTACGAGAAGGACTTTCCTAAAATTTTGGAAACCTGCTACAAGCATTGGCGCACTCATATGAAGATTTCTCGCGACATGAGCGCTCCCACGGGAAAAAATTCAGAAGAGGAGATTTTCTTTTCTAAGTGGGGGGATCCTGCGCAAGTTGGCGAATTTTCCATAGACCTTAGCCATACTCACGGTGTATCCAAAATTATTGCAGGGGACCTTTTCCAAAGGGAGCCTTATAAAACTGCAATGGCACGATTCTTTTTAAATCTGCCTTCCTCTTATTTACACAAGCTCTGTTACAGCTTGCGCTTTATGCACATCATTTCAATATTTGCGGGAAGACTTATTGAAAAGTCCGCGATTATTCCACAAGTTATGCAAAACGATTCAGGCATAACATTTATTCGGTGGATTCCGGCACTCTTTGATCAAAGTGTGAAAAACACCTGTTGGCGGCTTGCCAAAATGTGTCCCCCAGATCTTGTTACATATCAAAATAAATCGCTATGTCCGTTGCAGCAAGTTATTTCAGCAACATCACTTTTCATTGCAGCTTTAACCCAAGAGAATTTCCCACGAAGCTTAGATAAACACGCCGAAAACAATATTTTCAGATTGTTTTTTTCAGAAAAGCCTCTATTACCATCAAAAAACATTGCAGAAAGAGAAATTCCATCATCTGTTTCCAACTGGCTCTCGCGCCTATTTATGTTTGATAAGCGCCATAAGCTATATCTGCTTGTAAATGATCATGGTCACAACTCTTTCAGCTTAGACGTGCGAGTTCTTGTTGGTGGGGTTCCTGTATCGTTAGCCACAGCGTTTGAGTCAAAGAACATGAAGCTTTCATTGCTGTCAGAACTCTGCTCGTTGTTCGAATATTTACCTGAGCTCGAAAGCACGGTTGATTCGAACCAATCCGTGATTTTTGACACGAAGGAATTTACAAGAATTTTCATGCATGTATTGCCTCTATTGAGATCCGTTGGAATTGAAGTGATTTTACCAAAGTCTCTGCGAAACTTATTGCGACCACGTATTGTTTTAAACATGAGGTCGAGCGAGAAGGTTTCTTCGCTGAAAAGCTTTGTAAATATGGAGTCCATGGTTGATTTTGATTGGCGAATTGCCGTTGGTTCTAAAGAGCTGACAATCGAAGAATTTCGAGAACTCGTTAGCAAGTTTCAGGGCTTAATCGAAATTCGTGATGAATACGTCATTTTGGACGAGAAAGAAATATCGCAGTTATTGGAAAAAGCGGACAATCTTCCGGAAACAATGGATTATTCCGACTTTATGCAAGCCGTATTAGCCAACGAAATAGACGGAGCGGAAGTCAACATGGACGAGAAGCTGGCATCATTGTTTAACCAATTGACGCAAATTGAGCCGACCGCCTTGCCGGAAAACCTTTGTGCAACAATGCGTCCGTATCAAGAGCGTGGGTTTAATTGGTTGATGCAAAACATCAAACTCGGCTTCGGATCAATCTTAGCGGATGACATGGGACTTGGAAAAACTTTGCAGGTTGTGGCGGTAATCTTGGCATTAAAAAATGACGGAGTTCTCAACAATAAGCAAAAAGTCTTGATCATCGCGCCAACAAGTTTGCTTAGCAATTGGCAAAAAGAGTTTGAAAAATTTGCCCCCAGCGTTCGATTGTTTGTATATCACGGGCAAAATCGCAAGGACGAACCAATTCCAAATGACATTGATGTGTTAATAACTTCGTATGGCTTGGTGCGCCGCGATATGAAGGATCTGAACAAAAATCAATGGTTCCTTATTGTGATAGACGAAGCCCAAAACATAAAAAATCCAAAGACCGCGCAATCCAAGTCAATAAAAGGTGTGAACGCCATGCATAAAATAGCGATGAGCGGTACACCGGTTGAAAATAGATTGACGGAATATTGGAGTATTTTTGATTTTACTAATAAAAATTACCTGGGTTCTCAAAAAACGTTTGTGCGGCGGTATGCGTCTCCGATTGAGCGCAATCGTGATGCGCATAGCTTAGAATTGTTCAAAAAAGT
>JAISCJ010000020.1 GCA_031265645.1 Holosporales bacterium
CAGCCAACAAATCTAGCAAGACACAGGACATATAGATCCTCTAAAAACACAACGGTCTAGCTCCCTCATACAATAAATTAGTCTTGTTGCAAAGTATATTAAAGGAGGAAACCGCCCTGATAATGGAGGGCCTTACAATGCTACGCCAAAGGAAGAATTTGCTCAAACCCGTGAAGAGTAAGCACGGAAGTCAAGTCTTGCCATATATCATGGTGAATTTGCTCGATTGACTGGCTTGCATCAATTTTTACGCAACGGGCGGGATTTTTATCTAATATTGCTAAGTATTCGTGCCGTACCTTTTGGTGAAAAGCAATATCTATGCGCTCGAAACGGTCTTCCTGTTCAACCGATTGCGATATCCTTGCGTTCGAACGTGCGACCCCTTCATGCGGTTCAATATCCAGCACATAGGTTCTGTCTGGAAAAAACGAACGCTCGGAGTCGATGTCTTCAAACATTTCGTGAATTGCATCAAAATACTTTCTTGGAATGCCATGTCCCCCTCCTTGATACACTACCGATGAATCAAAAAAACGATCGCAAATAACAATTCCTCCTCGAAGAAGGGTTGGTAAAATAGTCCTCCGCCAATGGTCATACCTAGCTGCATAAAACAGTAACATCTCGGACACAGGGAACCATCTATCAACTTCCCCCGTGAGCAGCATATTTCTAATCAATTCTGCTCCAGCCGAACCACCTGGCTCTCGCGTTTTTACGACAGATTGAGACCCATAACATTGCATGAGCCTTTCGTATAATTTTGAACATTGGACGCTTTTTCCGCTGCCTTCTCCCCCTTCTAGGGTAATAAAAAATCCACTGTTCATACTTGTTTGCTATTCATTCCTGACCTAGCTAAGATATTAGCGCGTTACGAATAGATATTGGGAGAATTGTGCAATTCCATTATGAAAAAGTGCACAAAATGCACAATAGGGGACGGGAAACTGTTTCGAACTGAGAAATTCTTGAACTAAAGTAAATATACTTAAGTGCCAAATGTTTCTAATCAATATCACCTCAAGGTTGGCGCATTCTGCGAGAAACGTTTTAACATAAATCGTGAATCATTTGGCGCCTGGGTATACTCGAGTTATTGTTTTTGCTTAGCAAACCTTTAAACATGGACTGATCCACTTTTGCGGATCAATCTGCATTGTCGGGATAAGAACAAGATTCTTGGTCTAGCCATTTTTTTGAAAATTTTCTGTCTCAGGAGAATTCGGAGCTTCGTTCGAAGTAGTTGAGGTTGATTCATCCAGAACGTTGATATTATCAACGCCAACAGGAATATCAACTTGCTCTGCATGCTCATCCATATGATTTTGCATTTTGGCATGGCAAAGCAGCTTCATCGCCGGAACCTTGCCAAGAACCAGCGATGCCCCAGCCGTAGCTTGACGGAATCGATGCGTTGCAATTTGCAATGCTCGCCCGAAAAGGTAGCGCATCAGGTCTTTAGACGAATCTATCGAGTTTAATCCTGAAACAACATTTAGCCTGCTTGTCAGCTTCATCCAAAAAGGACTGAAGGCGAGCGATAAAACGGTTAATGCAATCAAACACTTTTCAGCAAACTCGAACGAACTGCTATCTTGTTTCTCTAAGGCCGTCGTCAGTAAGAAGGAAAACTCGCCAAGCTGAGCTAGTGCAATCCCTACAAATGATGCTTGCACAAGCTTCACCTTCAAACAGCGTAAAATTGCGATATTGGCCACTGTCTTTACGATAGTGACAACGATTAGCAGCAATCCGATTATGCCCAAGTGGTTCCATACAAATCTAAGATCTAGCAACAGTCCAATAGACAGGAAAAACACCATAAGCAAAATTTTCTGTATTGGGCGAATGCTTTCTGCAAAAATATTTCCTTTTTCATTTAAATTTCCAAGTGCCAATCCCGCTAGAAACGCACCATATGGAGCCGTAAGACCAATTCCTCCAGCAATTGCAGCTGCGGCGAAACAAATTGATAGGCTAGTAAGCATGTATAGGTCTTTATTTTTGCCTAAAATGCTTTCAAAGTCGAATCTCAGCTTGCTATTGCTCCGGCTTAGGTGTCCAACCAACAGCGCAATAAATGCGATAGCAGCAAGAATTTTTGCTATTATGATTGCCCCACCGCTGCCCCCACCGGTCAATGCTTTCAACGTTAGGATCATAGGAATGACAGCTATGTCCTGTGCTATCAATATTCCAACCGTAAGACTGCCAGCGCTTGATTGGACCATGTTCAGGCGCTCGAGCATGCTGACAACAACGGCTGTAGATGACAACGCAATAACAAAACCAAGCGCGACAGTGAAGTATACAGGCCAGGAAAACGGGATAGATACGACAAAGCTGATGAACAAACCTGCTGCAATTTGCAGAATGACGCAGTAGCTAGACAAGAGCAAATGTTTCTTAAATGTTTGAATGTTTAAATCGATACCAATCACAAACAAGAGCATTAACACCCCTATTTCGGCAAACATTCGGATTGGCTCACGCGAAGGGATAAGCGCCATGCAAGAAGGGCCAAGAATGACTCCAGTGAGAACGTAACCAAGTATTGCTGGCTGTTTTAATTGCGTGAAAACAAAACCGCTAGCCAGCGCGAGAAATGCGACGATGGCAATTTCTAATATTGCAACTTCTTCTGTCACTGACGCGCTCAAAGTAGAAAAGACACCATGCCTTCATTCTATGACTCCATCAAAGGTGAAACAATCGTTTTATGAAAAATTATATTTTCAGAAATAAGCAAAAGCAAAGAGATGTAACATATGTCATCCGCTCGCTAGAAAAGCTTGACTTGAGACACGGGTATCTATTGTCTTGTCGTATACTAATCTGAATAAATTTGTTTTTCAAACAATGCATTTTAACGAAAAAGTAATGATTTTTAATATATATTCTGTATATGGATTAACTTTTTACACAAGAGATGTTGTTATGAATAAAAGCTTAATTACGCTGGCTATGTTGTCATTTGGCGGAATTACCTGGGGCGTAGATGCCAATATGGACGCGAATTCCCGTAACGCAGATTACGATAGTTTACAAAAAGGGGCTGACGCATTGATACCTAGATCACGCACAACAGACGATATTCGACATGAAAGCAAACTACCTCCTGTTCCTGTCAAGCCAGGTGCTTACTCCGAGGATGAGTTGCAAGAGTATTCATTTGCTGAGGAAATCACGGCGATGTTCTTCCAGGCGAGAGGCAAATTTGAGGATATGGTGGATAACTTAAGAAATGCCGCTACTATAAACGACTTAATAACGGTTATTAATTTGTTTAATGCGGAATTTCAGGATTTTGCAAGGCTCGCTTTGGCAGAAAATCACGGAGTTGCACAAACCTTACAAGCAATTCAACAGGCAGTAGATAACGTTTTGCAGGTCTTGAATAATACGCCTAATCCCAGCCTAGACAATAACAAGGCGGAACTTATAACTCAAATTTCTGCGGCACGAAATCTAGCAAACCAAATCTTTTCAGACGCAGCTGCTTCTTTGGGCGATTTCTAGTCTCTTTTTCCACCTGGCACTATGGAAAACTCAACATTGGTTAAGTTAGTCCAATGTTTCAGGTGGATTTTTTTGCAAGGCACCTAAGTGCAGAATGATTCACTATTTATGCCAAGATATTTCCCGCAGAATGCACCAATACTGAGAAGCTATTGTTTGGAAACATTTAGCGCTTGAATCGATACCGATTGCCTCGAGAAATTGTTTTCGTTTCAGCAGAATCTTCGATATATGCCAATTCGTCTCGTCCTCAAATCTGTGTTGATTCTTCCTTTGTCCCATTCCAAAACATTCTTTGGAGAAATATTAATAATGCGCAGAAATGTTTTGTAAATATGGCAACTGTCATGCAACATGCGGCGCTAATCTGCTGAGAAACCTGAAGTAACCTTTTGGCAGGATATTCACGCTTCCTTACATTCGTTAACTTTTTACGTAATCATCAGCGCTGTACTGGATTACTTTTTTTTAGCAACAGAAAGCCACAGATTATTCGGCGTTACCGACTTCTTTTTTACTGCTCTTCTCCGTCCCTTCCTAACAGGCCTTTTCCGATTAACGCGCTTCACCGCAACAGAATTCATGACAGGAGTAGTGCGAATTGGATTAGCAGAAGGCGGCTGTGGTATAGGCGGCGCAGTATTAGTAGGCTTAACGGAAGTTGGCTGCACGGGAGCGAGCGGCTCTGCCTCCTTGAGATCGACATGTGGCAAAGCTTTAGGAAGTACCGGCAAAACTTTAGGCAGCACCGGAATTGGATCCGACACATTCGAAGACGAAGACTCTGGCAAGCGAGAGTCATTTGTAGGAACATTTGGCTTATCATCAATAATTCGAATTACGGGAGACAGGTCTGATGCCTTTACTGAAGTAATATCTTCATGTTTGTCCGGCTGCGACTGCGACGAGGGAAGCTGATGTTGCGTTGGAGAAAACTTTTGTGCAGCCTTTTTCGATTCGGATACTTTTTTCGAAGAGAGCTGCGTCCAGGCAACATAATTTTCATTAACAACTTCACGCGTTGCCCTTACATGTTCTACAGGTGGAGCAGCTTCTTTGTCTTTTCGTTTGCCGTTCAATAACTCTTCTTCACGCTTCAATTCATCAAGCCTAGCTTCTTCCCTCTTTCTTTCAAATTCAATTTCTTCAAGTTCTTCCTTAGTCAAAGGTTTCGAAGGCAGTGTGTGTGACTCAACGGCATTAAATTGTGCAGCTGGCTGTTGCTTAACTTCTGAATTTTGTGGAAGAGGTTTAGCATCAACGCTTGCTACTAGCTCCGGGAAAGTTGCACGTTCTAGTTCCTTTGGCTCATCAGCCTGGTTGTCATAGCTGGTATTCTCTTTCTTTTTATCTTCTTTTTTACGCTTTTTGCTCAAACGGTTCCCTTTTGACGAATTATCTTGCTCTGAGTCAGCATCTTCTGCCATTTTGTTCGCGTTCACTTTACTGGCAGCAATTGCAGCAGCTTCGACCTGCTTTTGCAGTTCTTTGGATTTTGCATCAGCTTCTTTTATCAAGCGTTTCAATTCTTCTGTGCTAGGATGACTCTGCGTTGATTCTGGCGCACAAGAGCTATCTGCTTTCGCGGGCGCTTCTACTTTTACTATTGTTTGATCGGACTCTACGTTAATTTGTGGCTGCAGCAAAATATCATTCGCCTTATGTTCATTATCTTTCGATGGTGTTTTTCCATAACTGCCAGGAACGCTGAGAGGAGCCAGCGGAATAACTTCGAATTCGTCAGGACCATTATGGTCCAGGCCAAGTCTCGACTTTACAAAGTCGCACCTTGTGCAAACAACCAAGGTCGCCAGCGATAAGATGAGTTTCTTGTACAAGCAATTAACCCGAAAAACTACCCCTTGCCGGGAATGGTACCATGTTTAATATTTTGTTAATAGATCGGCAATATATAGGGCACCTACGGTTCTGTGGAGGGATATGCGCAGTAATGTGCATCTCTACTCTCATATATACACTTCAACGCTGAATGCCAGGATTTTTGCGGAGTGTAATCCGCGTAAAATCTAGCATTTTTCCCAGCATTTTATGTGAGAATAGGTATAGTTGGCAAAGAAATTTACGAAATTTAAATTTATTACTGGCAGAATTATATATGTTAGTGCTTTGACTGATAGTCGTGAAAAGGTAAACATGAATAAGATATGGTTAATGATCCCAAGAATCATCGTTGTTGTAGCTCTGGCTGTTGTAGTTGGAAATCAGACTACTGCCGCCGCCGACGGAGAAAGTTGCGCGCCTTCGCAAGCCCAGCGTACCCCTGAAGAACTGAAGACCTCGTTGATGGGACACGTGTACTCTTTTTGTAGTAATAAACAAGATGGCCAAGATTACTTGGACAATCTGGAACAGATCGCCTGCGCAGTTAATGACTACATCCGAACTCACAACCCTCCTCGCTGGGATGTTGATGCGGCATCTTGGTTCCCAATAATTTGTCGTCCGCTGCAATTTTGCAGAGAAACTGTACAATTTTACAGCCGAATTTGTACAGCGATTGAGACCGGAAATCAAATGAATCCGAAAGAAGAAAGAAATAAACTAGAAAAGGAAATAGCTGCGGTGGAAAAGGTAAATCTGAATGCAGAGGAGCGGAAGGCGCTCAAAAATGAAACGGCGGAACTAAGCGCGGAAGAGGAAATAGAAAAAATGGTTAAAAATAATGCCAGGGTCTCTGTAAATTCGTTTACGGCAAAAGAAGATGTGACAAGAGTTAATAGTGACTTGTACGCTGTCAACGAAGATGTGGATGCACGAAATATCGAAAATTCGGATGAAGCGTCTGGAGAAAAATCATTCAAAACTCCTCCGTCTTCGTCAGGCAATCAATTTGATAGTGGTGGAAAAATGTTGGCGCAGAGATAACAGAATGACGAAGAATTCGATGGATAATTAGAAGCGTGATTTTATGAAAAAACATGACCTCACAGGTAAGAAACCGGATAAATACCGGACATGAGATGTAAATTGGGAGAAAATTGATATGCGTAGATTTATTTTTGTTTTCACACTTGTGGCGACTGGTTGGTGCGCCGAACAATACAACACAGCGGTAAGAAAAGTAAATGGAGATATTAGCGATTTAAAGCTTTCTGTAAATTTTGAGAATAATGGAGGACATAGTGACTTTACGAGACCTGCTGAATTTACGGTGCCTGCTAACTTTTTGAAGTTATGCAGATTTCTGATGTTTGCAAATCCGATGAGCGATCCGAAAAGGACCGGTGATCCGGAAGATAATGCGAGTTTAGAAAAATCGTTGACACCGCTTACGATATCCGGCGAACTCAAGCCCAACGTTACACACCTAGTTAATACCGCTTTTTCTGGAAGAAACGTTGTCGTGACACAAAGAGGCGGTCAGCGACCTGTTATTATCTGCTCCGGGATAGGCGTTTTATATACGACAGGTGAAAAGATACAATTGGAAAGTTGTCTTGGCGCAGAGGTACTCGACATATTTGATGTGGCTGGAAGAGAAAGTACATATGACGCTGGAATACCAATAATACCAATAAGTAGAGATAATTTGGTTAAACACGGCTTGTTAATTCGGTTACGCAATGAAATAAGTGGATTTGTGACTCAACAAAATAGTGAGCAGATAGCAATAATAAGGAGTCTGTGTTCGCGCCTCATTCAACTGGACGCAGTAGATCTAGTCGACCCAGGTTTAAAACAAGAAGTAAACGACCTTGCGAACGTTCCAATAATGGATAGAAGTCATCGTGATCATATCGTGGACATGATTAACCAAGAAATTGCAAAATGTCGATACGACAATAAAACGTCTCTTCAGCGAATACGGCTACTCATAGTAAGGTTAATAACTTCGAATCAGGGATCATGCAACAACGGAAGACTAGCTTTTGGTTCCAGAAGACGAGATTTTGATTTTGTTGGCAACTGGCTTAATATGTATTTCAGTGATCAAAATATTGATGAAAAAATAGATAATTTTGTTTTGCAAATAACAGAACCGGCAGTAAGTTCACTTAGCGGATTCGTTGACGACTACAATGTGATACTACCAACTAAGCCGTCTGATGAAGCGACAAGACATATTAGTGATATGTTGCACAGCGAAGCGCTGTATATTTACTGGTATGAGAACCAAAGAACGTCCAGTGAGATCGAATATTTTTTTACCCAGAGAGACATGTGCCAGAGCTGCGACGATCGCGTAGCCGAGTGGATGCAACGTGGTAGCAATCATCCAACAAACTTGTTGGTTTTGTCCGCTCAAATGTGCAACAGGTCATTGGCATCTTCTGTCGACTGCATAGCAGTATTAAAAAATAAAATTGAGAGAGCCCCCTCCCCCCTGAAACTTCCTGCTGAAAGACTTTGGAAAAAAGAGCCGACCACAGACACAAGAGAGAATGTTACTGTTAATGTCGAAAATATTGAAGGACGAAAAGGTTGGCACTGGGAAATATGTTATCCGTATCATCCAGCAAGGCTTCAGCTTGAACCGGGTACACGCAAGATGGTTAAAGGACTCATTCGGGTTCGAGTGCCGGCTTTGACTCTCCGGCGTACTGATGAGTATCAGTCTCCTGGAAAGTATTTTGACGCAACAGAAACTGGCCAAAAATGGAAAACGATGTTTTGGAATACTGCTCCGCATTGCGAGCCGGTATGGATTGACGAAAACTTCAACGGAAGGCAAAAAGAATATTCGCTCCCCGCGGTATTTCCTCGTAGAGCAGGAATAGTATCCGCGACATGCGAATACTTAAAAGACAAGTTTTACGTAAAAGGTCAAAACAAGTTTCGTTTGGGTATAAACGGATCGTTGCTGACAGAGTCTTCAACATTACCAGCTAGTGTTCCACTTCTAAATGTGTGGCTGAATTTTAATTCGGCTTTAGGCTTTATCATACTTCACAATGTCCGGCATAGGATAGAAATGAGAACCCCCACCGTAGACAATATCGACCTTCATGTGCTTAGCTACGCCCTTAAGCTTTTAGATGTATATTCCGATGTGGATTCATCTCTGGATAAGGGTTATTCGTTTTAATTTAAACATCCAAGGACGTGAACTGCATTAGATTGCCAGGAAAACTTTTGTCTTCCTGGTGATTTTCGCCGTTATTATACTAATATCTATCCACAGTTATCTGCCCACATTGTTCTTTTAATCGCTGTTATGCATTGATTCTGAATAGAGGTAGATGCTATTTAAATCTTAATACTCCAACATTCTGGTTCTACGCTCTTTTTCTGTACTTGCTGGGAAAAATATCATTATGCAGTCAATTGCCTCTATATTTCATAAAAAAACTCATCAGAAAATCCGTTTCGCCAGAGATCTGTTGCGCGGCGATCATAGCCTAATCTTTTTCCTTTTGCATAAACTTATTTATTGCAATGATAATGGAAACTGTGTTAGCAGAAGGATTGTGGCAGGTCTTGTTTGAGAAACTTAGAGGAGAGATGTTGTAATTCATAGACAGCTTTCATCGCCAAGCGTATGTTGCGAAGCGGCTCAAGATTAGCGAGAAGGCGGTTTGGAATTTTGTTAACCAACGAAAAAAAGTTGATCATTATCAGTTAGGCATATTGATTGGCGTAATATTTTGGAGGAGAAAATTGTTATGAAGAATAAAGTAATATTTCTTGTTTTTGCATACGCGTACTCACCTTGGTGCAATGTTGCCGTCGGCTTCGGAAAATATGACAACTCTCAAGTTTCATGGCGAAAAGTTGCAGCCGTTCCTAGGTATTCACGTGTCCAGCTTTCCCAGGAACAGCTGAAATTGTCTCTGAGTGCATATGTGGATTATTTTTGTCTCAATAAAAAATATACCCGAGATTCCTTCTACAGCTTGGAGGGTATAGTACAAGTTGCTAATCTCTACATTAGCACACACAACCCTCCTCGCTGGGATTACGAAGGAACTTCTTGGTTCGTGGTAATTTGTCGTCCACTGCAATTCTGTAGCGAAACGAGAGAACTTTACTCCAGAATTTGTACAGCGATTGATAACGGGGTTATGCTTAATCCGGAGGAGGAACGGCAGTCAATGGAAGAGGTGTTGACCCGAGTAAAGTAATGTGACGGATTGATCCACCGAAGCGCGTGTAATGCAACGCGTTATCGGTTACTTTCTTGAATTGGGATGACGTGTGGAGAAAGTGCTAACCCTTCTTTTGTTTTCTTGAACGGGTATTGCGGTGTCCATGGTTTCCCTGTCCTGAGCAAGAACTGCATCGATTTCTGCCGGTGTTGGTGGTGGATTCAGGACATACTGCATATTTCTACTTGCGCCATGCTTCAGCAAAAATTTCACAACTTCTTTGTTCTTTGCTCTAACAGCTCCGGCCAAAGCTGCGTCCTCGTATGAATATGAACGATTAACCAACGCTCCATTCGCCACTAAGAATTTGATAATGTTCACGTACTCTGGCTTCGAGCATCTATCAGAACCACCAGACTGTGTATTTGAGCCGCTATGTTCACACGCAACTTCAAGTGCTGTTGAGGCAACCATTCCTTCCGCAGGCCATCCGTGATATATCTGGTTGACATTTGCTCCGTTACGTACACAAAATTTCACAAGCTCAAAATTGCCAGCGAGCGCGGCCTTCCACAACAGAGTCTCACAATACTTACCAGATCCTTGATTTATATTACCTCCGTGTTTTATTAAATACTTCACCATGCGAATACTCCATGCGCTCGTCAGCACATTGTCCACGCACCAAATGTGTTCTAGCCGGTCGAGAAGCCACGTTTTGATGGTGGTTCGCGTAAGATTGGCGCCATGCTCGACTAAACACTTCACTGTGTCGAGGTCATCCCTTGCAACGGCATCTTCGAGATATGAGAAAACATCAACTTCCTCTTTATTTTCATGCCACTTAAGTTTCGTTGAGATTTCATCCATCTGCGTAACATTCCACTTAAATTTCAGGGCCGTTTCGTCCACTTGAGAAAGATGTTGCGGTTCTACGCAATTACTTTTGTGAAATTGCGAGCAAGAAGTCAGCAACATTGCCAATAGTGCTATCACTATGAACATTTCTTACCTCCGTGTATTTCTCTGTATTTCGACTCAATACGACGATGATTTCCTACTAAAAGATATGGCGAATAGCTAATTTCCACCACTTTTTAAACATACAAGCAACTAAGCAATAAACAAGCAACTAAGCAATAAACTTTTTACAGATAAATATCTCTAATGATTTGCCTACTTAGCTGCAATAGTATTGTCCACGTAATTTGTTTCGCATGCGGCTTGCCCTGCGGCCGTGCCGTCTTGCCCAAAACCCCATACTTTGTTTGTTCGCCGGCATGCAGTGAAGCGCGTAATGCTCCAGTCCAAATACGCATGTATTCCTGTCCAGTGAATTACTTCGAATAAAATCTCCTGGATAGGCTCTATAACATCATTCACTCGCGTCAATCTAATAATTTTGACAGAAGGAGTTATGTCTCCTGCTGCGATCCATTTGTTGATGTTGTGATTGTGAGCGGCATTTTGCGTGACTAAAAAAACATCCGAATGCCACAATGTACCCGATGTATATAAACTATTGCTAGAGTTGCCAGTAACGTGCCGAGATGATTCGCAATACCAACCAAACAATTCTGTATGCTCGTCTTCATATCCATCTAGCGTGCTTTGCACATCTGATTCCTCGATATACACCATCCAATCTGGCACTCTAACTCCTGTTGTGTCTTCTTCCAATCCATCTGTGCGTTTAACACACGGAATTCGGATTCCACTGGCTCCTGGACATTCTATAAACTCGTATTGATCAATTGACATGGCTAATTTTCCTTACTCAACATTTTACTCAAGTGATTGAGTTCCAGTTTCAGCATTTACGGTAGAGCTGGCTGTCTCTCCTACCTTCGACCCATCTTGTGAATAAACAGAGAAGCACTCGCTTCTTTCTATTGGCCTAATAAAAAGCGTTATATAATCGAGTATTTGCTTAAATTGAGTGATGTAGCATACATTAAACTCTCTACACTCAAGTTCAACCAAAGAATTATTAATCCATCCCCATCTATGTATCTTCACGCACGGAATCATTGTTCCATTATTCATATACTGCTCTAGAACTGGTGAATATGTTGCATTTTGAATAATCACAACTAAGTCGGAAAAACGTGTTGCAGCGTTAGCAATCATTTGGTTCACTGAGTGCCCAACCGTTTCTCTTACGGTATCATATGAAAAGCTGAAAAGTTCTGTGTGGTTGGCGAGAGTTTCTTCAGAGTCATGAATTTTATGCGAACCAAAGATGTCGCCCACTTCAAGCGTCCACTCCTGCGTAGCCTTTGAAATACCTGACAATTCATTATTTTTTCTAACACCGATTACGGGCATCCTCATGGCGCTGCGACCAGGTAGTCTTATTGTCCGGTAATCCTTGACCGCCATCGTCCCCTAATGCTTTATTAAAGTAATGATTTGCCACATTTCATAGTCACATTTTTTTTAAAAGAGATCAATGTCAGGTTGTCATGAGTATTAAAAGAATATATGCTGCAAAACGCATATGATAACAAATAAAGGTGCAAATTTATAAATTTTTGGTACGCAACAAAGGAATGCTGGAAACGCTTTCATTTCGCATGTAGCCCGCCCCCGGTTGGTCTCGGGCATATATGGGCTGTTGAAACCTCTCGTTTCCCACCTCGTCAACCCCTTGATTTTCTTGGGGATCGATTGCCAAATTTGGGGCGGGCTCAAAAGTCCCGCCTGATTTTATTCCTCCGGTATTTGCTTTTCAATCGCTTCAATCATCTGCACAATTTTAAAAATCTTCGCGTTTATTTCAGGCAGGCTATACTGTGCATTTATGTCTATTACATATGAATACTTATTAAGCAAACCAACAAGTTCTTCTGGAAGCTCACCTTCGTACAGAGTGCTTACATTGTGGGACACATCGCCCATGCCTTGCTGAATATTGTGCAATTGATCAAGCAACGTTTGGCAGCATTGATCATTTGCATGGCTAGCAATGCAACACACCGCACTGACGCAAAATTTTATGAAATTATGCATGTTTTTTCCCCCTCTAATTGTTAGTTCCTACAACTTCTTTCCTAATTAATTGAAATACACTTTTGGGCTTGTTGGCAAGAGGGGGATAATCCATGATTAATTATTGTTAAAACTCCATTAATTTTTACGCCTATATATAAAGACAAACGCAGCTAGCAGAAGATATTCAAGCGAATGCATTTCGTCGATGCATGGGTTCTCCGTTGAAAAAAGTTAGTGCATTTGAGCAAAGCTTATACAGAATGCTGTTCCCCGCGCGCGTTTGAAAATGTCGCAATCACTTCATCGCCGCCTTTGAGCGTCATATCAACAAACGTGTTTACCTGGCAATTCATCGCAAAGTATTTATGCAAGATTTGAGCTAGTAAAAACCAATCGCCAACATCGGCTGAATGAGAAATGGTCAATTCGATATTTTCACCATCGATAAATCCACGCCACGCTTCATTTCCAATGCGTTTAGTTATGCTGGATGAACGAACGCTATCTAATTGCGATAGCAATGCTTGCCCATATTCGCGGTTATTATCCCCAATATGCATATCCAAAACGCATTTCAGTCGATCTACGATATCTTTGCCACTCCCATATGGAAAGCCCAGATAATTTGACGAAAGCTGCGCTATTAATCTGGAATTATTTAAACCTTTGTTTAGCGAATATTGAGGTGCTACTGGCTTTTGAATACACAGGATCCGGTTCGCGGGAATAGCCATTTCGGCTTGAAGCAACGTGTTCTGTTGGACGTCTTCTGACAGGAAGCGATTCGTGCAAAGAGATTTCGCATAGACCACATATTTGTTCGGATTGATGATGTTTGAATCAGCATCTACGAACGAAATCAACGAGTCTACGCCTGTTATGTTTTTATGTTTGGTTGGCACAAGTTTACTCCACCAAAAAACGTCGTTACCCGTGTGCTTTTCAAGAGAAAAATATGGACACATGCGCGTTTCTTGCCCCTTTTCGATTCCAAAAACTTCGTCGATTTGAAAAATTTCCATCGTACGGTTTTTTTGTGCATTGGGGGAAAGGTGGTAGAACGTTTGCTTTTTATCCCAAGAGATTGGATCAGTCGTAACGTTATATAGATTAACAATTGGGGTGCAATTCATGACTATGTCGTTTGGGGCAACTTTTCTTGCCCAGTCGCTAGTCGCGTTAGACAAAGGGATTAGAATTTTTACACCTTCGCTTTGTAAAAAATTTCCACCACGCAAATATTTCAAAAATTCTAAATTTTTAATGCAAAAGAACATGAATTTATCAAAAAAATGGAAAAATTCTTGCAGTAATTGGTATGAATGTGGTTCATGCGGTAGCGGTGGAACAGCCATCTCGTCGCGCTCTAATCCCAAAGGAACGATTGAATGCGGCAACATCGGCATTGCGATAGACTCGTCATATTTCGAACAATATAGCAGTGATGTGGCTGAAAAAATTGCCTGATATAATTGCTTTTTGAATAAAGTATCTGCGATGTTTATGTAAAAGCACAATTCATCCAGCGAAAAATTAATGAGCGGACCGCTTTTGCTTTTTAACGTTAATTCTAAAAAATAAGTTGTTGGCGTGTTGTGCGCCTTGTATTCGAACTGGATGGAATTCGGGACAGGAACAAATTTATATGCCCCATGCGAAACAATTGCGACGTTTTCTAATATAAGAGGAAATAGCGCAAGTTGATATACTGTGCGGAATTTACAAATGTTGTCATCAGATGAATACGTGAAAAGCTCAGTGTGTCGTGGCACTTTAAAGCCAGCCAATGGAGGAGCACTTCCTCCCGAATTCGTTTGAATTTTTGCAATAGATACTGCCGGAATGGGACGATTTATGTGAGGCGCAATTACGTCTAGCAATGCATCAGTTACGTCTTTCGCAACATTATCAATGTTTAGCTGAACTCGCGCAGTCAAGTACGCAAAAGATTCTAACAAACGTTCAACGTGCGGATCTGCCGTCATTGAGCCATCCATCTTCAAGCGACTAGCAATGTTTGGATACTCTTTCGCAAATATAGCGCCTGCGCTACGAAGGAAACTTAGTTCACGGTAATAATATTCAAGAAAATCATTGTTTTTCATGTACGCAGTTGGGCCAGAAATCTGACATTGCAATTCAGTCTCTGTGAGTTTACGTAAAGTTTCAAGTTAACATATGCAGATGACGATGATGTTGCAAGATATTTTTTTATATATCCGACATCTTTCTGCTGCAAAAATGACACTATTTTAGTGAATACTTAATCCTTTTGGGGTATATTAAAATCAAATGGTCTTTAGAACTTGATGAAAAATGAAAGTGTTATACTATGACATTGCAACCTGCATAGAGCGCTCGTACAAGCTTTTCCTGGACGTGATAAAGGGAGAGCTAGATCGAATGAGGATATACGACATAAACAATGTTCAAGCATTAATGCTGTACAACATTGGAGACAAAGAAGTTAGCGTGGGAGAACTCACCGCAAGAGGAATGTACCTAGGATCAAACGTTTCGTATAACCTGAAAAAGCTTATACAGGCAGGGTATATTGTGCAGACTCCTTCAGAGCACGACAAAAGATCTCTTCATGTTCACTTATCTGAACGAGGGCAACAGGTGTATGCACAAATGGATCAATGCATAATGGAGCAAGCAGAAGACATAAAGGACGTGTTTCCAAACGCAAAAGCCCTAAATCTTGTCCATAAAAACTTGCAAACACTTGCGAGCTTTTGGAGTAAGCAAGGGCCGAGAAAATAACTCGGCAAAGAAAAACAAGCGTGTCCCCTGGCATGATGCTTCGGGACACAGCAAAACAATGGCAAATATTAAGCTTATACCAATGTCTGTCGATTCTTGCCTTTAAATTATGTTAATTTTTTAAACTGGCGAAGACAGCCCTTCGTAGAATGTTCATATTCCTGCTTTCTCGCGCACTGGCAAGTCTATTGAAAAAACTGAACTGATAAGTCATACAAAGTATGTTTGATATCTTCTAGATTTCTACGAAATTCATAATATTCGCACCTATGCTCACGTGGGAGAGGGGGATGATATGAATGCAGAGTATCGCTCAGCCTATCCTGAAAACTTGTGCATTTCTCGTAATGCTCTCTTCGTTTGGCGCAAATTTCTTCCAGTATTTGTTGAAAATATTTCAGATGGTCCAAGAATGTTTGGACTTTGCCATCAATGCCTGCAGGACAGTTATGCACGTCTTTTATCTGAAAGGTGACAAATGTGTTTTGTTCAGATACATGACTAAAACTACAATTTATGAGCATGTCTGCGTCACGCATTATCGACTGCATGAAGTTATCTAAATTCGTGGTAAATTCACAACCGTATGCCATCATATCCTCAGATTCTTGATGTAAGTATTCCTTTGACAGCTGCAGTTGCTTTGTATCTTCATCTATGCGCGTAGCTTCTTCTCGTAAGGAAGATAATTCCGCAAGCAATGCTTTGACATCACAGTATTGTTCTGCCGCACAGATCAAACGTGCAAAATGTGGAAAGCAGATTTCACATAACTCACCATTAGCATCAGAATCCTTTACACCTGAAAAAACACAGGATTCTCCGCCAAAGCCTAAAACTTGAAACAATCCAACGGTCGTCAACCCCTTGATGTATTTTAACATGCGACTCCCCTACTTTCGCTGTCTTTCCAATACAATTGTCAGATATTTTGGCGAAATTGTAAAAACCACACTCACCGCAGCAGTCGTAAATATTAAGTTTTTATTAACATTTGTCCACTCTGGCCATTCAGTCGCGAAATGGATTGAAATTGAACACATGCAAAGATTAACGATGCTTTAATATTACCCCCTGCGTCTACTTTTGTACCTTGGCATCAATTGATGCGCTGTGAATTTTGTGATATAAGGTGACGTCTAGCGTGTATTTCGACCATCTTGGATAGAGGGTCATGTAGTGTTTTTAATCACAGAATGGTTGGAATGTCTTCGCTGATTCCTGTATAATAAGGAGTGTTAGCGATTGTCCTTGAGGTAAGCAGTATGGATTCGAAGTGCTCTTTTCGCGTAGGTGATTTTGTTGTATATCCGGCCCACGGGGTTGGAAAACTTAAAGAAATTGAGACATATGATTTGTGCGGAACCACCGTCGAATTGCTTGTAATTGAATTTTCCCGGGATCACATGGTTCTAAAACTTCCAAAACAAAAGGCAGATTCGTCGGGGTTGAGGCCTGTCTGTGGGAAAGAAGAAATGAAAGCGGCATTACTGTCGTTAAAAAAGGCTGCGACCAAAAAGAAATCGATGTGGAATA
>JAISCJ010000067.1 GCA_031265645.1 Holosporales bacterium
ACGTTAAAGAATTCTAAAAATTGGTAGCTTTTTACGGCAAAGTTGTGTAATAACCACCTTATAGGTGAGGTTATTTAGTGAAGAAATATCCAGGATGGAGAAAGATTTCCTTACAAATGCAGAAAAAGCAGCTCTAAAATTGCGGCATCGGTCTGAGAAAGATGGAAAAACTCGCGATCGTATTAAGGCTGTTCTCCTTCGAATTTGCAGGCAGGAGGAGCCGGTTGACGTAAAAAGAAGGACTCTGCTAAGTGTTGTTGTACAGGTCTTTTTTTTTGGAAGTATTCACCTTCCAATAATGTCTGTCCCAGTTCGTCAGGATATTGTACGTAAAAGCTATGCGTTTGTCGATAATTAATTCTGGAGATCGACAGACATTATTGGAAGGTTAATATTATGAAGTGTTGCAAACTCGGTGGGATGGCTCTGGTTTTGCTTATAAAAGGTGCTGCGGTGTGTTCTTTCGCGCGAAGTGATGACGTACGAAATGAGTTCGAGCACGTTTACGCAGCACAAGCCAGCATGCAGGATATGCTTCCGGATATTGGGGGAGGTTTCTGTGATGCGATAATTGACTTGGAGATTCAAATCACAAGAAAGATTTTGGACCTGTTGGCCCGAATATCGTCTCTCAATTTGCCGCCAAAAGAGACTAATGCTACGTCATAGTGCTGTAGTAGTCGTTGATGCTAGTTTTCTCCTAAAGTATGTCCCATTCAATTAAACCTAGATGCTGAAATATTGGCTTTATACCCATTCGCAAAAAGATCCACAATTCGTCGTCGGGGCCCCATCCAACTAGTTGGATGGGAACCCGGATCCGGTACTCGAATGCTCATGTACACCTGAGTACACTCCGCTTCTGCGCTCGGGATCCCATTAAACTTGCTTAATGGGAAACCGCTCCGTGCCTCATTTTTTGGATTCTTTTTGAGAATGGGTATAAACCTTAAGCTCAGTAATTTTTTTTTGTTGTTCACTCATTCTTTGTGCTGAGATAATGCTCGGTATAAGCAGGAGGGGGTAGGTGAAGAATCCTTAAGTTTGTCTCTCCTGACCTTTAATTTGCGTAACAGATTAGAGCTGCCAGGAAGCAAACATTCTCGTCATCCAGAACGCTCGATAATTCCTCGTATTGCGACACTGGATGATATGGAAAAAAAATACACGAGATACGACGTGCACAATCGCGAATTTTTTGTATGAATTGGCTATAGTCTAACCACAAAGCTTAGTTGATTGATTTTGCGGAGAAAGATTATGACCCAGATGCCCTCACAACTTGCCCAGTTTTTGTATTTAATTGCTGCAAGTTGTTTCATTTTATCGTTAAAGGGCCTTTCTTCTCCGAAAACAGCCCGCCTTGGCAACATTTTAGGCGCAAGCGGAATGGCTATTGCGCTCGTTGTTTCACTCTTGTCGTCTCGCAGCTACGAATGCGCGATAATCGCGATTGCGTTGGGAGGAGTAGCTGGTCTTCTCGTTGCCAAACGCATCAAGATGACAGCATTGCCACAACTTGTTGCAGCCTTTCATAGCTTAGTTGGAATTGCGGCCGTGCTGATTTCTTGGGTAACTCTGCGTTCTCCACAACTCCTAAATGCAAGTAGCGTTCAAATGCGAGTTGAAATCGGCATAGAAGCGCTAATTGGTGCGATTACGTTTACCGGCTCAATCCTCGCCTTTTGCAAACTACAAGGGCTCGGAAAAAAACTGTTTATACCAAATCCAAACATTGTAAATGCCACGTTAAGTGTTATTTGTGTACTTGTTTTATTGGTGTTTTCATTGAGCGGCGTAGATTTTCTCTTTTGGATATTGGTTCCATTATCTCTTGCTCTAGGCGTGTGCCTCGTCCTACCAATCGGAGGTTCAGACATGCCTGTCGTTGTATCTTTGTTAAATTCTTATTCTGGCTGGGCCACTGCAGCAACGGGGTTCACCCTAGGCAATTACTTGCTCATTATCACAGGTGCGCTTGTTGGATCTTCTGGGGCTATCCTGAGCTACATAATGTGCAAAAACATGAATCGGTCAATTTTTAAAGTAGTTTTTGGACAAACGGCCGGACAAGCAGGGACGTTGCAAGGTTTAAGCTCAATAAAAAATGAAAAATCTGCAAAGATTGGAACTCCAGAAGATGCGGCATTTATGTTGGCAAATGCCTCCAGTGTTATTATTGTCCCAGGGTACGGGATGGCCGTTGCACAAGCGCAAATGAGCGTGTTCGAAATTGCGGAGTTGCTTCGGGCGCGTGAGGTAAAAGTCCGATACGCGATTCACCCTGTGGCTGGACGCATGCCAGGGCATATGAACGTGTTATTAGCCGAAGCAAAAGTCCCCTACGAGGATGTATTCGAGCTTGATGATATAAACGGCGATTTTTCGCTAACAGATGTGACTTTGGTCGTCGGTGCGAATGACATCACAAACCCAGCTGCCTACAACGATCCGCAGTCTCCAATCTTCGGCATGCCAATATTACGCGTAGAAAATTCTCATACAGTGCTGTTTGTAAAGCGCTCCCTTGGAACAGGGTATGCGGGCGTAGATAATGAGTTGTTTTATAGGGAAAATACAATGATGGTAATCGGTGACGCAAGAAAAGTTTGCGAAGATATTGCAAAGGAACTAAAGTAACGATCAAGCAACATGAACAACAAATTTTGAGATTTCTGTGGCTATTTCTACGGGCATATTGCTTTCTAATTGCGTTACAAAAT
>JAISCJ010000028.1 GCA_031265645.1 Holosporales bacterium
AGTTTAGCAAGCAAAACAAGCGCATTTGCAGTAAGAATACTGAACACTAAGCAATAAAGATGCGGGTTGTATCTAGGCTAGACGACCAGGTGGGAAAACGGCCCGAGAATTACAGATTATCGTATGTTGTTTAAATTATTAGAGTTCGCGTTAGAGAACGAACTTACTAGCGAAGATTGTCGCGCCAGACTTTCTTCACAAGTGGAATTTACCCAAGTTCACTTGGTTAATTTCCCAGGAGCGACAGTACTCAAAGATGGAACCGTTTATAGATCTTACGAAAGTGCCTTATTCACGGCCATTTCCGACTTTTACGATCTGACACGGTTATTATCTTCTTTAAGAGCGCAAACAGATTTAACGCCGCAATCTTTAGTTCCTCTATCTCGCGCACTAAAGCTTGTTATTCACGATCTGGCTTGGTCCAATACGTATGAGAGAGAGCAAGATTCTATTATATCATTGATTACAAGCGGGGCATGCCTATCGTTAGGACTCAAGCTTAATACAGCAAACCCTTCCGATGTTGCCCAAATCGTGCTAGCGGAAGCAATAAAACTTGATAATATTACGCCGTATATTTCTCATCATGAGCATTTTTTCTACGGGACTGATAGAAAACTAGCACCTTTGTCTCAAGATTTTCTGGACATGGTTTACCGCCGTCCAGATATATTTGCGTTTTTTGTACACGACAAAGAAACGTATCTGCGCGTATATCCTGATTTTGAATTTGAAACAGTAGCGATATTCCCAAGAGGAAAAGAGCTGTTACCTGCGACCATTTGTAAATATCCAATTCCACTCGTATTACGTTTAACTCGTGTTTCACCAGACACGGTATATAAGTTTTTAACGAATATTAATTTACAGCAAAATGTACGTGGCGTTGAAATCAAAAACCTTGGAATCAACTGTAATTCTAGTTTTTGGGTAGACGTCCTATCTATTTTGGCCCAAAAATGTCCAGGCATAAATACAATCAACATAGACTCAATGCCTGTATACAACGATGAATTAAGTACACGTCAGGCCGAGGTTGAACTCATACCAGCCTCATTTGCAAATTTGACTCAGTTCGCTTTCGCTTACGGCAAATTCGGTGTCAACTTTTTCGATTCCGTGTCGAAACATATGCCCAATTTAAAGAGTTTAGATTTGTCATTTTCTGAACTCAGCCTTACTGGATCTGTTACAAACTCTTTTCCCCAACTAGAAGACCTGCGCTTGGACGGCTGCACAATTCATCCAGCATTGCTTTCGTTGCTGCTCCCACTCATGCAAAATTTAAAAACGTTGACGATATCAAATGATGATGGTTCTTCTCTCCAAAGGGAATATCTACTGGATGTTGCACCAATACCAACTTCTTTTAATTTTTTGACGAAACTGACGTTAACTAATCAAAAGTTTAGTGATTCCTTGTTAATATCATTTTCGAGATATATGCCGAATCTGCAACATGTGAATTTATCAGGCAGTAAAATTGTAGCAAGTGGTATCATCATGGATGACCTTGCGGATGACGTTGCGAAGGACGTACAAACATTTTATTTATCACTAGATGGATACAACGCGCCCTTGGCTGACCTGTTTTATTTATTTTATCCAAGATATATTAAATTAAGCAAAGTCCAGAAGGTTAAAGATTTAGCAGGTTCCCTGCCAATGGACGATGTCGATGAGATTGAGATTAGCCAAGCGTCTGAACATCAATCAGTTCTTATACGACAAAAAGCTGACAGAATGGGCTGGTCATTTAAGGAAGATTTCCAAACGATAGTAATGCGCCCTCAAGCTAGCTGACAAGTGCAGTGCTACAGAAGTTGCACACCAGCCTATTTAAGAAAAAAGTTGCACACTACGTTATTATAGGGATTGGATATATGAGAAATGTTAATATTAGCGGAACAATAATACCTGTGGGGGTATTCAGCTATATGAGGAACAAATTTTACAGATTCATTCCTGTGCGAAATTAATTTTCGCCCCACGTTATTTACTTCAGCGAATTAATAAATTATTAACCATTGCACAGTATAATAGTTACAGAGAATAAAGATGCAGTATTATCGGAGAAAAAATATGTTAGGAAAATATTTCTTTTTAGCCTTAGCCGCGATTGCCCCCATTCAAAAATGCTCGAGCAATAGCTCAATGATACTTGAAAATCCCGATCTTTTAACGATTGCGAACGCAGAAACAACGGCGCTGCAAATCCAAAATTTATTCACGCAAGCGCTAGCTATAGCTGATTTGAAGGGGAAAAATACTTTTTCGCGCAGTAAAGTCCTAGGACGAATAGACACAATACTTGAAGAAAACATTAACGATTTCGACTTGGCGTTGCGTGTTTTTGACCCCCAAAGCATCCATATAGTGTACAACTATTTACGTGACCTGCGACGCAGTGTTTGCCGTTGTCCATGGTGGTGTTGCTGCTCTTATGTCGATGAAGAAGACGGGCAGATTGAAGAACAACAACGTGAAAAGAACATAATATTGAAAAAAGGCCAAACGTTTTATAGGTATCTGCAGACGGCGTGTGAGTCTCAAATGTACGAAGATCAATTTCATACTTGGCGTCAAGAAACAGAAAAACATCTAAGAACTATAAAGAGGGCCGTTACAGCGATGGATACGAGAAAGATGGACGGACTTGAAATACAACTAGAATTAGCACAAATAATTGCAATAAATCCTGCTCAGGAACTTGGGCAATCGATAATACAATTACGTAATGCTTTCTACGATTTAAATAAATAACTGATCCAAAAAGGTGTTATGAATGAATTAAACACGAAAATGTTGAATTAAGAACATCGTGATTGCAGGGGCTCTTTGTCAATTGAAGTCGTGTGCTCGATTGAGCATCCGGCTTCTATTCGCACCTCGAGCTCTTGTAATGCTTCTCTTGTAGAAAGCCCAGGCATAATTGGATCTAGGAACTTGAAAGTAATGACTCCAGGAAATTTTACAAACGAATGCGGCGGGAAGAATTTTCCGGAATTGTGCGAAACGGGAAGAATCGGCACTTTCATTGCGTCATACATAAGAGCAACTCCAGGGTGATACTTGCCACGCCCCCCAAACGGCGTTCTCGTCCCTTCTGGAAAAATAAGAATAGGACGATTCATTTGGATTGCAAGCTGCCCTTCGGTTAGTAATTGTTGTACCGCTGCGCGCCCGGCAGACCGGTCTATCGCAATGAATTTCATCCGTTTCATGTAGCTGCCAATCACAGGGATGTTGGCCATTTCGCGCTTGTACACAATGCGAAATGCCTTTAAAAATATTGAAAATACGAGTGTTTCAAGCTCAGATTGGTGCTTTGGCGCGAGCAAAAAACAGCCAAAATTTCGTTGAAGGCACCTCAAGGTTTCCACACCTTCAAATTTTATGCGAATCCCGACAATTAATCGCATCAACCACATTGAGATTCTCGCCGTCATTGAAAAGATGAAAAACGGAATTTTCGGCGATAAAAAAATTAACGGCCAACAAACAATAATTACGGAAACTACGGTAAGCGTGAGGATCGTGTAAAACAAACACGATCTACCAGCGCACACCGCATAATACAAGCGTCCAACGTTCTGTTCCATTTTATTCAACGACAATGTTTACAAGTTTGTTTTTCACAATAACTATATTCTTTATAACCTTCCCGTCAATAAATTTTTGAATTCCGCTTAGAGCTTGAGCCTCCTCGGATAACATGCTTGTATCGACGTCAACATCTGCATCAAATGTTGCACGCAAACGCCCATTCACCTGAACCGCAATTGTCACGCGCTCAACGAAAGCAAGCTCCGGGCGCAACACTGGCCAAGGCAAATGCATCATCAAATCAGAAGGCTTAAACAACTGATGATATGCCTCCATGGAAATGTGTGGCGCAAACGGCATTAACACGCTAATCCAGATTTTTAGAACTTCGGCCATTTCCGACAATGAGCTGCCTTGCTCCGCATCAATCTCTCGTTCAAGCTCGCGCGTCAATTCCCTGTGCAGGGCGATTGCTTTGTGAAATGCATTTTCATTCAACGATATTTCTATTCGCTGCAAATATTTATGCGCAGTAGCCAACAATGAGCCTTTAGACACGTCATTTACATTCACGCTGTCATTAGAATTCGATGAAAACGTATATTTTTCACAAAGCTGTTCGCAAATTCTCCAAACTTTGTTTAAATAACGCCAAGCGCCTTCTAACGCTTCCGTGTTCCAATCAAAGTCCTTCTCATATGGCGTATCCGACATAATGAAGATCCGAAGCGCATCCGCACCATACGTTTCAACCATCTGCTCCGGGTTAACCAAATTTTTCTTGGACTTGCTCATTTTTTCAGCGCGCCCAATGATCACCGGACGCCCTCCATCTTTGGTCACATACCCACCGGACGCATCTTTTTCTATTTCGTCTGGGCCCAACCACTTTCCATTTTCATCCTGGTAGGACATGTGACACACCATCCCTTGCGTCATCAGCGTTGCAAACGGCTCACGCAAGTTTATGTAGCCCAAGTCATTTAGCACCATCGTGAAAAACCTGGCATAAAGCAAGTGTAATACGGCATGCTCTACTCCGCCAATATACACATCAACTGGCATCCACGTGTTTAGCGCCTCCTTATTCACAGGCTCAGCATCGTGTGGACAGCAATTTCTCAAAAAGTACCAGGACGATTCAAAGAATGTATCCAGTGTATCCGTTTCTCTCGTTGCAGGCGCACCACATTTCGGGCATTTCACGTGTTTCCACGTCGGGTGCTTATCCAGCGGGTTTCCTGGTTCATTGAAGCTCACATCCGCAGGCAGCTTCACAGGTAAATCTTCCTTTGGAACAGGAACAATTCCGCAATGCTCGCAATGAATCATCGGAATAGGACAACCCCAATATCTTTGGCGTGAAACAGACCAATCTCGGAGCCGATATGTCGTCTGCCTTACTCCTGAAGAAAGACTTTCAATGTAATCTGATGCTTTTTTCCGAGCGTCCAACACGGTCATTCCATCCAAAAATGACGAATTGACCATAGTCCCATCGAGCTCAACATATGGAAGAGAATCGCTAGTTCCATGTATGACCGACCTAATTGGCAATTTGTATTTTTCCGCAAACGCAAAATCCCGTTCATCATGAGCTGGACAGCCAAATATTGCGCCTGTCCCGTACTCCATTAGAACGAAATTTGCGACAAAAACCGGTATAGTTTCGATTGGATTAATGGGATTGCGCACAGTGATCTTTGACCGATAACCCATTTTTTCTGCCGTACTTTGCGCTTGCTCAGTTGCAGGAGTTCGCTGGCATTCTTGTATGAACGCCGCAACGCCAGCATCCGTCTGCGCCAAACGTTCTGCCAAAGGATGCCCACATGCAATCGCGCAAAAGCTGGCTCCGAACAAGGTTTCAGGACGTGTAGTAAACACTGTTAATGCGACAATCTCGCCAAAATCACCTTCGCATATTTCAAAATTGACGGAAAGTCCTTCAGATTTCCCAATCCAATTTTCCTGCATGATCAGCACTTTTTCAGGCCAACCTTCAACTGCATATCCTCGGTGACGCTCCTCGGCTATTTTCAGCTGTTCAAGATTTTGTAGTAATTCATCTGCATACGCAGTGATTCGCAGACACCAATGCTCTAGCTGTTTCTTTACTACCACCGCTCCAGAACGCCAGCCCTTTCCATCAATGACCTGCTCATTGGCCAAAACCGTGTTATCCACGGGATCCCAGTTCACCCAGGAGTCTTTCCTGTATACGAGCCCTTTTTCGTGCATTTCGATAAAAAGCCTTTGCTCATGACCGTAATACTCGTCTGAGCAAGTTGCGATTTCCCTGTCCCAATCGTACGAAAGCCCCAGCGGAAGAAGAACTTGCTTCATTGACTCTATGTTGCTATATGTCCAATCCCGTGGGTGCGCGCCGTTCTGGAGGGCAGCATTTTCAGCCGGCATACCAAAAGCATCCCAGCCCATCGGGTGCAAAACTTTATAGCCCTGCGCTTTTTTATAGCGTGCAATTACGTCACCAATGCAGTAATTTCGCACGTGCCCCATGTGTATTTTTCCAGAAGGATACGGAAGCATTTCAAGCACGTAACACTTTTTATCAGAGGAAGAAACAATGCTAGGGGTTGCGTCTGCATAGTTATCTTCCCAAATTTTTCGCCACTTTGCTTCAGTACTTCGGAACGGATACATATTTCATCACTAGTTTTACAGTCCCCAACGAGTAAATCTAGCGCGGAAAAGAAAAGCTTGCAATGATGTTAGGCATGACTGTTTATGTGGCTCCCATATTAAACACAGGATTATTTCAGGGCCAAAACCCTGCAAAGCAAAGGGTTATATCTTAACGATAGGTCCCATTAGAGCGTAAATGTCTCGAATTAATATATAACACCATTCAAATGGCAATGTGATATTTACTGATGCCTGTCAATTTTTGTCTTTTAATTATGTTATTTTTAAAAAAAAACTGACGGATACAGACATTAGTGAAATCTTAATATTTGCGCCCTCGCCAAGTGATTTGGCTATAATGCTAAACGAGCTTTCATTCAGATTTTTGTACAGCCCACCTTTTGTTCACGTATATTTGCTGAAAAATAGACAACACATTGCTTATCATCCAATACAGGACTAGTCCTGCAGGGAATGATGAAAACATGAACAAAGAGATTACCGGCATCAGATACATCATTTTTGTTTGAGACGGATCCGATGGCTGAGGTGACAATTTTTGCTGCAATATCATTGTTCCGCACATTAGCAAAGGCAGCACACCAATCTGCAAAAAGGATGGCACGGCCCATGGTAACAATCCAAACAAGTTGAAAAACGACGTTGGATCCGGAGCAGACAAATCTGTGATCCACAGACAGAATGGGGCATGTCGCATCTCAATGTTGATTGAAAATACTTTGTATAGACAGAAAAATATCGGCATCTGAATCAACAAAGGCAAGAATCCTGACATCGGATTTACTTTTTCTTTGCGGTAAAGCAACAGCATTTGCTCTTGAAGCTTTATTTTGTCGTCCTTGTAACGTTGTTTTAAAAACTCGACTTTTGGCTGAAGGTCTTTCATCTTCATCATTGATCGCTGAGATGCAGTCGACATAGGGAACAACACTAGTTTGCTAAGTATTGTTAAAATTAATATGGCAATCGCTAGGTTACCCACGAAGGAATGAACAATCTGCAAAAGATAAAACAGCGGTTTGGTGATAAAATATAGCCATCCAAAATCAACGGCGAGATCGAATTTTTTTATGGAATGCTTGTCTTTGTAATCATCTAAAACCTTAAGTGACTTTGCTCCAGCAAAAAATTTCACAGAAAACTCTGTGCTTTCTTTACTCTTTATCGACTTTAGCGATCCTGTTATACAACAACGCTGAAGTCCAGACATATCATCCCGAAATATGCTGATTTGTGATGGATGTTTTATTACAAAGGCGGTTAGCCAATATTTATCGGTGAAGCCGCACCAGCCGTCAGACGCGCTTGCATCTAGTCGCTTACTTGAACCACTTTTGTTTAACTTGCTTGTGCTAATTTCGGCTAAATCGTTGTCAAAGTAGCCAATTCCTCCTTCGTGTACGGAAGAGGAGCTTGTTGAATCCTTTTTTTGGGCGATTTCGCATCTTGGAGCAATTTTTACGTCCACGCCGGTGTTATTTGTGACTTGATCTGTAACCGTAATCAAATAGCCATTGTCTATAGAAATTGTTCTATGGAATTCTAGCCCGCCCCTACTTGTCCAGGTCAATTCAACTGGATGTTCGGGTGTAAGGTCTCCTTCACTGACAAGCGTCCATTCGGCGTTGCAATCTGGTGCTTCAATGTTTTTGTTTTCTCCGACCCAATTCAGCTCAGCATAGTGCAACCCTTCGGATGGACGTAACAACTCTACAGGAGCACTGTTTGGCTCAGGCGTTTTGTTGTATTTTACTAATGATAAATCGTCAAATCTGGCACCTTTTAAGCACACAGACCCGATGATAGTGTCATTTTTAATTGTCACTCGAGGACCAAGCTCCAGCGCTTCATTTCTTGGAAGAGACAGCAATGAGGCCTCTGAAGGCGCTGGTTTCTCCGGCTCAGACGATTCCACAACTGGGCTATCTAAATTTTGAGACGGAGTTGAAAAATAGTTAAAGCCGTATAATATTGAAAAACACAAGCCAAACGCTAAAAGCGCGCTTTTCGTTTCAGACATGTTCTACTTTCAATAAAAATCGATAGGCCATAGTACGGCAAGTTGAATATTCGTGCAACGTTATGATTGGAGTAAAAAACGCAATCAGGCTTAAAACGTCAAACCTAAGCTGACTCCTACACGAAAGCCAAATGGCTTGGCATAGGCGGATGATTTGAGATCATCAAGAGATTTTATAGGCAATTCAGGTGGCAAATTTCCTTTGATATAGTACTTGCCGCTTTGGATGAAGTATGTTGCATCTAGAGCACGAACTGCGCCCAAAGATAAAGATGCCTCGGCACCAATGTATATGCATTTTGTGAAATAATAACGCAGCCCAATCCCCGGAAGAAGGCTTCTCAAATTTGTTTGTAACTCTCCTTTGTCGAATAACGTAGTATCAATCGTTATCTCCTCACTATCAGGAAGAGGAATGCTTTGCGCAACGGTGGAGCCATGACTAAATCCCATAATCTCAGATCCTACAACGTTTTTTTGGTTTTTGCCGATAAAAGCTTGATTGAATGTGATTTTCGTCCATTCATAACCAAAAGACAAGTAAACCAACACGTTAGGGATAACCTTGTACCCAAGTAGTATACTCCCCCCGAATGAAAATCGTGGTTTCGTACTCATTGCGTATGCAGACACGTTAAAAACAGATTCGGCTCCGTTCGGCGTGAATTTTATGAGTTTGTCAGGTTCATTTTCCTTTTTAACAATTTCTGCAGTGTTGTATAAACCGAAAGCTTTCAACCCAACGTATAAATTGCACAGTAGCTCGTAACCGTATCCTGCACTCAATCCAATGGACCATGCATGCGCCGATCCGGAAAAAAATTCTGCCTGCTGGGCTTTACTTTGTCCTTCGTTGCGAAAATACTCGTGGATTAATATGTAGTGCTTTGCGCCGTCGACGCTAACGAACATCCCTGTTGCCGTAGGGGTCGCGTTTGCGGAGCAGGAACATAATAGCCAGACGGATATGCGCGTATAATTCAACGTTAACCATGCTTTTGCCGAATGATGCATTACTGTAGATGCTACAAAAATTTTAGTGATAGCGACAGTCCCCTATTCTTACAACCCAACAATGTGTCTAAAAGTATTTATATGATGCCAAACGATTCGACAATAGTATTTTACTTGTTTCCATTTGTGACAAATGTCAGTTATTTTATATGGGAATACTATAGTCACAATTGGATGATATTGGGAAAAATACATGAGACTTTACGTACAATCCTTTGATGGGCTGCGACAGATATTATTGGAGGGTTAGCACCGTTCAAACTACTGTGCTTCGCAGGGCGGTTTCCTCCTTGGCCGGAGCTAAGTTCTATACTCAAAAATTCGATAAGAGCACTTAGTGAGATCTTACTTTTTGCTTTCTCCGAATCGGTTCAATTCAATC
>JAISCJ010000042.1 GCA_031265645.1 Holosporales bacterium
TTGCAATAACGGCGTCTTTTGCTGTAGCAAAGCGACAAAAATAGATCTATACTTTGGCATCGACATTCGGGTTGCTCTGCGTATGACCTAGTGTTGCACTTGGTTTGTGAAACGGCAAAGTTTCGCACTACAGACACGAATATTGGAATAGAATGGGTCAAAATTCCGCAAGAAATAAAATTGCTATGTGAAGATGTTACATTTCAGCTGAGAAATAATTCGTTTCCATTAGACGAGACTGCTGTAAGATTCAGCCACCGTTTCGTTTGTATTCATCCTTTTCCTAACGGGAACGGACGGTGCTCTAGGCTGATTACAGATTCGATTTTAGTCAAAAGCGGCAGAAGCAGGTTTACTTGGGGATGCGAAAATCTGGTCAATGCGTCAGACACGAGAACGAAATACATACAGGCGTTGAAGGCTGCAGATAATTTTGACATAAAACCATTGCTTGATTTTGCCAGGAGCTAATTGGATTTTTGGGTAGGATGTGTTTCAATGGCCAGGTTGCGGCTTTGCCAAAAAAACACCATGTGTATGAATAGAACAATACTTGCTTGCTTCTTTTTATTAACATCCTGCTCTTTTAATAAGCGAGTGCACGAAGATGCCTACGATTGCCAAAAAATTGCATTTTGGAACGTACACAGAAAAGGTACGAACATTTTCAATTCGCATATTTCGCGCGAAGATATTAAGGCTGCAAAGGCTTATGGCATACAATTCGTGCGCATTTGCCTGGACAAATTTCCAAGTAAGCAGCGAGATTTTTTGATTGGAAACGCAGATAATTACATTGCTCTTGATCCAATCGATTTGGCTTTTTTAAAGCAAATTCTAAATTTATTTGCAGAAGAGGAAATGCCTGTTGTCATTACGATGTTGAGTTTACCGGGATCGCGTTGGAACCAATTAAACAACGATAAAGATGATTTGCGCATTTGGCGTGACGTAAACTTTCAGCAACAAGCGGCGCGTTTTTGGCAGGATTTAGCTAGAGAGCTGCAGAAATACTCAATTATCGTTGGCTACAATATTCTAAATGAACCGCATCCTGAACGCTTATTTGACGAAGCAAGCTGCCACATTGACGCGATTAATCAGGACGAGGTTCAACAGCTCTTGTTCGCGTTCAACGATATGGTCATAAAGAGCATCAGAGAGGTTGATAAATGTACTCCAGTTATTATTGACAGCTCGGCATATGCAGATCCGAACACGTTTAAACGTTTGCGTCCCGTTCGCGATTCGCAAGTTCTGTACTCGTTACATATGTATGAGCCGTATGATTACACGAGCCACAAACATAATACTGGCCAATATTCTTATCCGGGAAAAATTGCTGAACAAGATTGGGATCGCGCAGCTTTGAAGGCGTACATGGATGCTGTTTCTACATTTCAACGCACCAACAAAATCCCGTCGAATCGAATTTTAGTCGGCGAATTTGGCTGCTACAGGCGGCAAAAGGGATTGCCACAATATTTTGGCGACCTTATCTCTATTTTTGATGAGAATAATTGGCACTGGGCTTTTTATGCGTTTAGGGACAATTGGGATGGGATGGACTATGAGCTCGGTGGAAAGCGCCTTCCTTGGGAATATTGGAAAGCTCAAGAACGAGGCGAAGACTATCCTCTGACGCGCAGTACGACGTATCCGCAATTCGATGTGCTACGACGTGCACTTAGATAATCATTTATTCATTCTCCAGGAATTTTAGTCGCACGAAAGGAATTCTTTAGTAGCTTCCATTTCCAGGCGAAACACCGGGTTTCGCCTGATTTTCGCAGCTTGTGTAATTGAAATTTGTCGAATTTTGGCCCGCCAGTGCAAATAGTCTATCAGAGACGCGTTTGAAAATCAAGCAAAAAGTTATCGAAAAACCTTATATTCTGCGCGGTTTAGCAGACAGCAGTTGCTGGTGTGGGTTGCCACGATTTGTCTCCGTGAGCCGTGTTTGATGCATTTTTGCCCAAACGGAGAGAAATAATCTCCGTTGTTAGCGGCTCAAAAATGGTCTCCGTTTGATGACATTAATGCCGCAGTTTATATGGATTTGAGGCAAATTTTATTCAAATTAGGTTGCAAGTGCGGCCGTAGCGACTTTGATTTATCCGGAAGGTCAGTTGCAAAGCGAAGGCCGCGATTATTGGTAGGAGGATGCGCAATGTATTGAATACTTTGTTTTGAGTAATCGTCAGTATATGTTTATTTCAAATACTGATTGAGTCCTAAAATTTTCAGAAAGATGAGCAAGTTTTGCCTTTTTTTAGGAGTGGACATGAAAAATATCTTTCTTCAACAGCTACACTTTTTCGAGAGGCATGACAAAAATAGCCAAGGACAGACATCAAAAACTGCAGTATGCTTGCAATCGCGTTTTAACGCGCACACACAACGATCTCCCGCTTTATGACCAATTACACGTCTCATCGTCTTTTTGCTGTCGTACGGCTGTTTATTCACAACATTTTCAATGATATGGAATGAGAACATTGGAATTTGAATTAAATTGTATGTTGTTCACTCAAAAAATGGCGTTTTTATTCCTTGAGCTCAAATTCATGCTTATAATCTACGGGAATCATCGCCTCCAGTGAAGTCCTGTAACCTGTAGAACTTAAGGAATGGGTGCTTCGGGAGATAATCCAAACGGTTGGGATGCCAGAGCGGAAGCCAGTCAATTTTAAATTTGATTCGGCAAGAATGTTTGGATTTCCTGGGATTTCGGCTGTGAAGGTGTAGGCCTTTTGGGTCAATTTTTCATACACAGCCTTAGCTGCGGTTTTGGCGGCTTCTCTGGTTGGGTAAAGTCCACGTAAAGAGTAGCCTATGTTGCCTTCTGAATAATCCTCTTCTCCCACAGATTCAAAAAATTCCTCTGCGTTGTCGGTGTCGTAGCCTTTGGCGGTGACGCTAGGGATCTGTTCTTTTTTTAAGAATTCTAGTGACCAGTTAATTGTGCTGTCTGGGGTCAAAGTGACTTCGGGAAGGTGAGAGCCGGATGTGGAAAATCCATGGCCGGATGGCATTGCAACGAGGCAATTGCCTGCGGGTTTGATTAGGATGTTGAATTGTTGTCCGAGTCGAGTGAGGAAGTGCAAATCGGATTCTGATGTTTGGTGGACTGCCGTAAAGTTTATATTGTTAAGTTCTGGGGAAATTCGAGCTGGAATATTATGTTCTGCTGCTATTGTTTGAATTATATTTGCTAGTGAAGTATTCTCGAATGACCGAGACTTTGGATTTGTAAAATCTTCAAGAAAATCAGCAGCATGGGCGGTGATGCGCATTTCGTTATGTGACAATGCATAGCCATCGATTGCGAAAATTCCCATGTCGTATAGGCCGGTTTCTTTGTAGCCCAGTGAAATTTTCAGAAGGTCGCCAATTTGAGGAATATCCAGATTTTGATCAGCAAGGACGAGGTCAAGCTTGTCGCTTTTCAATCCTGGCTCGTCCGTGATGGTTAGACCGATAAGATACGGTTGGATTTTTTCAAACAGTGAGGTATTGCGAAGTTGGATGTCGAATAAAGGCGTCATTCTGACTTGCTCCAGTTTGATGCAATATTT
>JAISCJ010000044.1 GCA_031265645.1 Holosporales bacterium
TTGCAATAACGGCGTCTTTTGCTGTAGCAAAGCGACAAAAATAGATCTATACTCTTGAATCAACATTCGGGTTACCTCAGCATGACCTGGTGTTGCACTTGGTATGTGAATTGGCGCCACTTGGCTGTTTAATGGGCGGCAATGCTGTTTTTTCTAAACTCTGTGCTGTAAACAATGAAATAACAGTAAAAATAAAGGCTTAATATTCACGTTCACATATTTGTGTCTTTTCCAATTTAATCAGCTACAAGTCATCATGGAAAAATCATCGCAAGAATCGACATACCAGGCATTCTCTAAAAAACACAAATTTTCAGAGGATACAAATATTGCATCTAATTGCACATCTTCAAAATCAACAGATTGGTCCTGCAAAAATACATATAAGGACTTAGTGATCCTTGATTGTTGATATTTCGATATTGCAAATCTTGCATTCAGAATCGTTTTTCGATTCTTTACTTCAATCGCGTGAAGAACAGACCCCTGTATCGATATGATGTCGATTTCTCCGAATTCAGTTCTATAACGACGGTTCAAAATTATGTGACCATGAGCCCGCAAAAAAGCGACTGCCCTTTGTTCTGATGCAATTCCTTTTTGGTAAGAATTTCTATTAGCCGACCGAGCACATTGGCAAGCAACGCTCGTATTTACTGATTTTATCATTCCTGCGCAAGACATACTCAAAACAGAACAGACCATCTTTATTGTATTATCGCATCATTATTCCACAAAAACAATGAGTGTAAAATTTCTGATATCGGGGATCACGCATTTCCGTTCGTGATTAACACTCCGAGAGTAGGCGGGCGCAGTAATGCGTGTTGTATACTCTCGGAAGCTAAATTTATCAATGGAGCCAAGAGGTCCACGATGTAATTTCGGTTTGAGCTTATTGCAAAATAAGGTAGCCTTCAGATGTGGCATGACATATCTTGTTACTTCAAACATGGGCAAATTTAATAAATGGCGAACATTCACGTCAGTTTTAATCCTGGCTATTTTGGCTTCATGTGCGCATAAAATTGAGCGACCTGCGCCACCTAGCATCGACATCGCATATGTGCAAGCCCAATTGCAAGCTGGAGTGAAGCCTGATGATATGCCAATTCAGGAAAGTACATATAGCACAGACAGTTCCCTTTTGTGCCAAGCATGCAGGAGTGGGCAAATGGATGTCGTCAGGCTACTGGTCGAAAATCATGGGAATTTAAAACCTCTGTCTAATTATTCTAACGATTATTCAAATTCTCCACTTGCTATTGCGGTAAATCACAATCACTACGAAATTGCTGAATTTTTATTAAAAAATGGCGCTGACCCCAATTGCGAAATTCGCACGGATACAATCTTTTATAGGTCAGCTCTCGCTGAAGCATTGTTTGATAAAAATCGTAAAATGGCGGCTTTGTTGAGAAAATATGGGGCAAATGTTAATTCAGATCTTCACAACATTGGATATTTTTCACCCGAACAAGTTGAAATCATTTTGAAAGAAGGCGTAAAAAATGTCAGCCTCGGGTTTTTTCGTTTGCCGAGCCCGTATGAAGTAGGACTTATTGAAGTCGAAAAAATTATAAAACTTCTTAAAAAGTATGGTGGCGATATCAACGAAATTCTTGACTCACGGGAAGAAGGAATACACACGCCACTCACATATGTTGTTGAAAAAGGATATGATGTCAGAGTCGCCGAATTGCTAATCAAACATGGCGCCAACATGGAGAAGGGGTCATGGGGGCTGCAAACGGCAACGCCTCTGTTTATGGCCGCTGCTCTTGGAGATTTTGAAATGGTCAAAATGCTTGTCGAACACGGAGCATGCATAGAAGGCGCGAATTATTGGTGTATTACGCCACTTTCCGCCGCGGCTAGTTGTGGACGGGTTACACACTCAATAAGGATTCCTTCGGATGGGGCGTATTTCAAAATAGTAAAATTCTTGATTGAGCACGGCGCCAATGTAAACGGTGAGTACGAGGAGAATTATGGCTCAACGCCGCTGACTTGGGCTGTTGGGTCAAACTGCAAGGAAATTGTCGAAATTTTAGTTGAACATGGCGCGAAAATCCACTGGACGAAAAAAGGCGAATTCGACAGCGATCCGCCCATATATATTGCGAGGAAAAAGAAGTTTAAAGAAATTCAACAAATTTTAGAGAAGGCGTTGCACAAAAAGCTCAACCCTTATAATTAATAATTTAACAGGAGGATGTTTTACGCATGGAAAATTCATTAAATATTCCGATAAAAATTTTACCAAACGGTACAGACTTGCCTTATGGCTTTTACGCAACGCCGCAGAGTGCTGGCATGGATGTGTTTGCCGCGATTTCGGACTCGATTGTACTTGCGCCGCTGGAAAGAAAGTTGATCCCGTTAGGGTTTGCTATTGCGTTGCCGGATGGAGTTGAGGCGCAAATTCGCTCTAGGTCTGGATTGTCTGTGAAGCACGGTGTGTGTATTTTAAACGCTCCTGGAACAATTGATCCAGATTATCGTGGCGAACTTGGAGCGATATTAATCAATCTTGGCGCAGATCCATTTTTGATTGAACGTGGTGCGAGAATTGCACAAGTGGTGTTTACCAAGTTTATTCGAGTTGGCGTTGATGTTGTAGATACGCTCCCAGACACGATTCGTGGGACAGGAGGTTTTGGATCAACAGGCTGAAGGACTCTCAGCTGCAGAATTCTGAAATATGCTCAGAGTCATTGGTTAAGCGCTATTTAAACCCAAACGTAAAAAGAATTTGTGGCAGGAGTATCGAAACGCAGGCGCTAGGCGTACTATTCAAGCCGAGCATCGCAACGACAAACAAAAAAACATTTTACGTTTGGGTTTATATTTTCCCTACATGAAATTCTGGATAAAACTCGTTGTTTGATAACGAGTTTTTATCCAAAAACCCCAAGTTTCAAGTGGGATTTGCGTATTAGGAGGATCTAGATGCAGAGTCTGGATAATCGATGGTATCCCTGCTGTTGTAGTACTCTGCAAAGAAGTTTTGCAGTTGGTTGTGAGTCGCCTCAGCTGTCAAGTACGCAGTATTAGCTGTCGTTTGCGCAGAGTTAGCTGTTGTTTGCGCGGCGTTAGCTGTCGTTTGCGCGGTATTAGCTGTCGTTTGCGCAGCGTTAGCTGTCGTTTGTGCGGAGTTAGCTATCGCGCGAACTGCCACTAACTCATTAGTAAGAGAAACAATTGACGCATTTATCCCTTGAATTTGCGAAGCTTGGTTTTCAAAAAATTGGTTAACTGACGCCAAAAAGTTATCACCTGCTGTTCCGTCACCATCTTCAATCACATTGCAGAGTACTCCAATTTTGTCTTTCAGCGAAGTTAGTTCGGTCTGCATCTGCTCAATCATTGCTGTTTGCGTTTCCAATGCACCGATCTGTGTTTGCATAGTGCCCAGTGAAACGTTTACGCTACTTATGGCACCTTGGGTTGTTGAAATATGTTCATTACACGTAGAAATATGTTCGTTCAAATTAGACTCTAGTTGTCCTACGTTTTTAACTAGCAGTTCTATTTTCTCAGTTGACGTCGTATTGTTCTCTTCAACTAATGCACGCAGCTCACTACCAGCATCCGCAATGAGTCCTTCTATCGCAGTGGGACTCGTAATCTGCGAAACTAATTCAGCCTTATCTTCGTTAATTTTGTTAGTTAATTCACTTCTAAGCTCGCTTATGTCGCTTTCGATTCTGCTAGAAAGCGTTGTATTAAGGTTCGTAACGCTGTTCTCCACGCCAGTTATGTTTCCTTGCAAAGTACTACTATTTGTGTTAATTAACTCTTTTAAATTTGCATCCAATTCATCTAGCTGACTAGTAACTGCAGCATTGGTCGCCATATCATCCAGCCTCGCGTCGTACGCATCAAACTTTGCTTCGTACGTCTGAAACCGTTCATTTATGGTTACAGAAAGTGAATTTTTTGACTCCTCAACTGCAGATGTAATTTCGTTGCGCAATGTAGACGCGAGTGTATTTATCTCCGCTGTCAACATTTCCGTTTTTAACTCAATTTTTGCATCAAGTATATTGTCTAGGCTTATTCCTTCTGTACTGAAAAGCGCTGTGTGTATTATATTTTGTGATTCTTTTATTTCTTCTACGTTGGCTTTGATCTCCTCAAAGTCTTGACTAATATTTACTAATCCCCCAACAGTACTCTGCAATTCACTAAATTGCATCGCGACTGTTGGCGTTTGGTCGTCAAAATCTCTTCCCAAGTGCGCCTTAATGTCCTGTATGCCACTGCTAAATTCGCGATGAAGCTCGTCTATAGCGGATTTTGCCTCGCTATCAACTTCTTCCACTTTTGTGTTTAGTGCAGTAGCATCATCTTCAAGCTTTGAAACTTGTCCTTCCATTGTTGTTTGACGAATATTCAGATCATCCATAGTTTCGTTTATTGTCTCAACCAAACCTGCAAAATTTAAAGAATCTAAGATTGCAAACCTTTCGTTTGTTTGCGATGCTAAACCTGTAATTTTTTCATCGATTCGCGATTCTAAGGCACTGGCCTCTTGCGATATTTCTGCTTTAGCGGAACTAACCGCATTTGTAATTTCTGCTTTGGTGGTATTGATTTCATTTTCGAGCGCCTCAAAATTCACACTTGATGGCGGATTTTGCTCTAGCTGAGAGAATTGGTTTCTTAGTTCAGAAATCTGAGCAGACAAAGCTGCAAATTGCCCCGATAAGCCTTGTTCACCTTCGCCAACAATATCTTCAACTTTTTTTACACGTTGCGTTACGCCCAAAATATTTGAACTTGATTCATCTTGAGTTCGTCGTAGTAATACTATGTCATCATGTACGCTTTCGCCTTTGTTGTTCAACGTGCTGACTTTATCTTCAAGCACGCTGGTTCGCGTGTCTAAGTTACGGATATCACCATTTAGGCGATCGGATAGTTCTCCACGACCCCTTGTTTGTTCTGCGAGTTCCGTTGTTACCCTTTGACTTAATTCGCTTATTCGTTTTTCAAACTGTGCGCCGAGAGTCTCAAACGAACCTGATAACCTTGAAAAATTACCTGAAAGTTCCTTTATTTGTTCAGGATCCGACGAACCAACCGCCTTCAGACTAGTTTCAAGTTCAGCAATTTTTGTTTTTGTCTCGTCCATTCGATGTTCAAGGGTTGTAATGTTTGTATTGCAATTATTAATATTTGTACTCTGTTCTGTCTTATTCGAATCAAAATCTTTCTTAAGCGCGTCCACAACACTGATCAATGTATCAAGGCTAGTGTGTACGTCTGTAAAGTTGCCATCGGAGATATTAATGAGCGTTCGCAATTCATTAAGTTCTTGTGAAAGTTGTGTAATTAGTGCTGCCTTGTCACTATAATAGGTAATCTGGGTTTGCAAATCTTGACTAAAACTTCGAACCTGCGCGTCTATTAATGTGCTAAATTGAATTGATAGTTTGGAAAATGTTACAGGTTCTTCAATTTTTGAGAATACTGATCTCGTAATAAAATCCTCAATTCCCTGTAGGCGAGCAACGTCTTCAGGCGTAACGGAATCTAATACACGATTTAATGTTGCAACTTTCTCGGCAGTTCCCCTAATTTGTACTAAATTGTCTGATATCCTTGTGTCATGTTCGCTAAAGGTGCCAGCTACTGCATTATTTACACAAGTTTTAAGCGATTTAATCGTTTCGGCGAGTTTGGCTGCTAGATATGTAATTAATTGTGTCACATTGTACGGCACATCTGGAACATCTGGATCCAATTGTAAGAAAATATCATGAACGTTTAACGTTGCAGGATTTCCGACAAATGTGTCAAGGAATGAGATTCTTTCTTTATTTATATCGGATTGTTTAATGAACAATTCTAGGCGATTCTGTGCCTCATTAACCGATGGAGCGGGAGCTCCTTCTGGTTGTGGTACCAACACTTTAAATAGTTTTCGAATTTGATCTTTTACGTTATGTAGCTCTTTATCAATGTTATCTTTGTTCTTTTGTATGGATTTGTTAGTTGCAGATATAACTTGCGCCCGCATTTCTTCCCTGATTGCCTCAACCCGTCTGAATACTTCAGTCCTACAGTCGGATATATCATCGTCAAATGTACGTTTCAGTGCAGTGACAGATGAAGTAAGTTCTGATACTTTACCCCCAATCTTGGCGCATATAAGGTTAATGTGAGTTGAAAGCGCCTCTAATTCAACGTTGTCTGCTTTTTTGTTAGATCCTTCAGTTATTTCCGTCAATATTGCCTTATGCCGTTGTTTCAATTGAAGGATTGACTCGCCATGATATTCAATCTTTGCATGAAGCCCACTTATCAGCGTGCAGCAATCGTTGAAATTATCCACCCTTATGGGGCGCCTATCAGGATGTAGGCCATCATATTCAGGGTCGTCGCGCCTATCAGGATGTGGGCCATCATATTCAGGGTCGTCGCGCCTATCAGAATGTGGGCCACTATGTTTAGGGCCGTCAACACTATCTGATGATAAATTTCTGCGTCGCGTCATGCGTGCCGTGCCGTTGCCTGGCTCCGAATCAGAAGATTGAGTTGATAAATCATCTTTAGGGTCAAAACTCTCTGATGTATGAGTATCTAGCTCCACATCAGAAGAGTAGTTTGAAGCAAATGAAGCAGCGAACAGTAGTGTGCTGAGCGCTGTGCATGTATATAACTTTTTCTTAAAGTTCATAACGTCTCCTAGTAAAAAGTGCAAAATAAATCGCGACAATTTTGTCCAATTAAGGAAAACATCGCACATTGGATTAAATGCGTATTTATTTTTCTTTAATCTATTAATGCATCTAATGTAGTATGTGGGATATTCATTTAATAACTAATTAAAACGAGAAATTTAAATAACGGGA
>JAISCJ010000062.1 GCA_031265645.1 Holosporales bacterium
CACAATCAAAATGGAGAATAAATTTAACTTCTGGATTATACCAATAGAAAAAGCTTGCCAATACGCAACGTTTGCTTGCACAAACTCTATCGGAAAAATACGAAACTACTTTGCAGACCGCCGTACCCTAATGCTCGAAATTACTGAAGCTCGCCAAAATGTATTGCAATACGAACGGGAATTTTTTAATTATGAGCGACTCAACTCGGAAAATACATACCTGCGAGCAATTCTTCCAATCGTGAGTGAACAAAACTTGGATACGCTCACTGTAATTCCGCGAGTAAACCCCAGAATTCCGTTCGTTTGGTTATTTTATGCGTCGCCAAATGCTTATGACAAAATAAAGGTTGGAAATGTTGTAATCTCGCCACAAGGAGTGATAGGACGAGTTGTTTCTAAGCAAAAAAAGCGGACGTCCGGAGAAGTCTCTGTGTTACTGGCGACACATATTCAGTCACGCATTCCGGTAATTTCCAAGGAAAGTCGGCAGAGAGCAATGTTGCACGGACAAAATTCTTCACTAATGGCGATTAAGCACATTCAGCAAAATTGTGACGACGATGCAATGGAAGGAAAGCCTTTTATAGGTGGCGATTTAGCGTTTAAAGATGGCGAGATCCTGATGCTTCTTTGTGATGGAGCAGAGATTCCAGTCGCCAAAGTCGTAATGCAAGATGGTGAAATGAAAGCGAAATGGATAATTGATTCGCATATGAATTACATGACTGTGATCGTGAGCGCGAACATACTAAATGAATGAAATTGTTATTTTTCAGCTTTAATTCTACGCCCATTAAATAGCTCAGCGTAACACTAAACGTATTTTACTATACCCAAAATGTTTCTTTTGACTAAATTCTGATAGAAATCTACGTAAAAATGATGTATTGTGCCCACTCACCCAAGAAACCTAAATGAGGAAAAGGCGGTCTGCATGCCTTTTTCATGTTCTGGACTTTTTTTGTCTCCCCGCCATAAAGATTTTTTGAACTGTTAGAGATTGTATAAATGTTTGTCTTTAATTTATACTAATTTTTAAAGCTAGCGGAGATAGATATTAATAAAATATTAACAACATGCAATCAACGGGCAGTCTGCTTAGTTTAATCGTTGGACCAGCTAATGTCCTGACAGTATAGCTAGGCGCATTGGAAATATGCCATGCTCAAAGTCTCACTATATCTAAACACAACAACTTTCTCCACCGAACTGAGTCAATTTTAGCTATAATGAAACCCATGCTAAACCACCGACGTGCACACGTTTGTTTATTATCTAACCCTAGGGCTTTATTATGCAAAAGAAATTACGTTCAATATCTATGCTCGCTGGAACCGCAATTGGATCTGGCATGATTTCGCTTCCAATCGTACTTGCCCACATTGGGATCATCCCTGCGATTGGTCTTATGCTTTGTTGCGCATTCATGACATATATCTCTGCGCTTATTCGCACAGAGCTAAATTTACATTCAGACAGCCGCTTCACACTTGAACTGGTCGGACTCAAATTTTCCGGAAAGGGCGCCGCATTCATAGGAAATATAAGTCTTAGGATGCTACAATTTTCGTTAATGTCTGCGTACATTTATGGTCTAAGTGCAATCCTTGGGGATGGGAACTGCGCGCAAAAATTATTTGTAGCAATTGGAACCTTTGCAATTCTTGCATTTTCTTCAAACAGAATAATTAGCGTCAACCAAAAGCTATTTACGGCTCTTTTGTGCGTCGTCGCTGCATCAATAGTGTGTATGATGTTCCATATAAATTTGGAAACATTGCCACATCGCACAAACTCAATTCTATTGCCAAAGCTTTGCGTTATTTTACCTACGCTATTTACGTCATTTGGATTTCAGGGGTCGTTGCACTCTCTAACAAGATTCTGTGAAAATGACCCGAAACTCATAAAGACGGCGTGCTTTTGGGGCAGCTTTTTGCCAGCAATTTTGTACATAGCCTGGGTCGTTGGCGTGATTGCTTTAATTTTCAGCACTCAGCCCGCCCTATTTAGCAAAATGGCAACTCAAGGAATTGACATCAATGAATTAATACAAGCTCTATGCTTGGCGTCTGATGCACACATCGTCAAATCTGCCGTGTTTATGATTTCCGTGTTGGCAATTGTTACGTCGGTCATAGGAGTTGGGTTGGCTTTAGTCGATGATCTAGACGTTGCGCTCGAACGTTTTCGCGATCGGGGGCGTTTAAATGAGCGAGTTGGACGCCTCTTGTCTGCAATGATTGCAGTCGTTCCGCCCACGCTCGTTGCGATTTTTGTGCCCAACGCATTTGTTAAGGTATTAAGTTTCGCTGGAATGATTTTAGCTGTGATCGCAATCTTCTTACCTGTCTTTTTGCTATCTAAAGTAAAAGAACACACAGTATTTCGGATTTTGCGATCAAAACTGTTGATTTTTAGTTGCATCTTATTCGGAGGGGTAATCGTATTATGTGAGGTTACTAGCCTTTTTGTCATGCTTTGACTCTGACTTGGGCAATGGGAAAAACGGGTTTGTCCCTCGATTAATTACGGAGGCTAGATATTATTAACATTTTCATATAGTCTGTTGCTGTCCATCAAGATATTGTACGTAAAAAAAATATATACGTTTATCAATGCTTAATTCGGGGAATCGATATACATTATTGGATGGTTAACAACATCTTAGTTATGGCATAAGTATTCTTTGCAGCGTTGATGGGCAATTCTTAAACGCATCCGTGCCAATTGTTGCATCGCTCCTGTACGATATTGTCTGCAGTTTTGCACATAATTGAAAAGCGCGTTGCCCAATGGTTATTGCTTTCGGAAATAGCGCCGTTATTAAGTTGCGACAATCACAAAACACTCCCCAATCGTCATCCATATCCCCAATGGTTGTTACTTCGGGAAAATATACAGTTGTCAGACTACGACAATCAGCAAACGCCATATTTTTGAGAATTTGAACCGAAGGAAAGAGCGCTGTTGTTAAATCATAGCATTGGCGAAATGTGCGATTCCCAAGGGTTGTTATGTCACCAATCATCACATATTCAAAGGGGGTAGATATATTTTCGCATTCAAATGCACTTGTCGCAGTCGTGCTGTCTCCCCAGTTCATGGCGATCAATTTTTGCAATTTTTTTGAATCCTTAACTAATTTGGATATTTGCGTGCGTTGAGTCGAACTTAGCCCAGGGCTATCAAATAATCCAAGAGATTTTAAATTCGTGCAATTTGATACGTCAAAAGATGGATATCTGCAAATCAAATATAAATGCTCAATATTATCCAAAGTAGGAATTGCTGGCATGGTTGTTTGCTGAAAAAGTACAAGGCAGTTGGGTTGTGCTCGCAGCTTAGTGACAGTTAAATCCTCCTTTATTAAGAACATCAAAAAATCGAAACATGGGTAAACTTTGCCTTCTAAGTACGTGTCAAGTATCGCTGTCATTAAAATCATTGGTGCGTTGACGCTGGTTAGCACGTTACTAAAAGAGCTTTTGATCGCGAGAATGTTTTGAGCAAGCAATTCATAAAATTTTAAATTGCATGGCGGCCCGATTAGTGCCAAGTTTGCAGTGCGGTCTAGTGTCTCTTCTGCTGTGCAAATGAATTCTTCTAGTTCTATCGTTGCGAAGGCGGAGAAAGAGACGATAATGCTCAAACTCAGCGCATAAAAAACATGTTTATGGGACGGTTGAAACCTCTTCAGTTTCCGTGACAGATCCCTCAGAAAACCAAAGGTTTGACGACGCTGCCGACGAGAGGTTTTAACAGCCCCTTTATATCCAATCACTGAAAGATTCCCTATTCCCACATCAACCTTCCCAGCAGGTTCTGTTGACAATAGTTTGGGAAATATTCGGCAATTGGGTTTAGAACAAATCAATTGATCGCATAAAGTTTTCAGCAGATGTGATCGCATAGTCTTAGTCTAGTATGAACAAGTAATAACTAAATAATAATATCCCGTCTCCAAGAAAAAAAAAGAGGATGTCAATGGACAAAATTCGAATACATAAAGATTAGCGGATCGAAGGATGTTAAAACTTCTGCAAAAGTAAGCGTTTTTGTGAATGTTGCGCGAAAAAGGCTGTGATGTGTGCATGTCATACTTTCATGGCGAAGTATGTGTTACACTGCGGTCGTAGGCGTTTTTAGCGGAGCAGTACTTTGGTTAAAACAAAAAGGATATTAATCGCCGTCGTGTTTATTTTTGCTGCGGCTGGCTCCTGGTTTGTCCTTAAGCAGAAGGTTTTTGCCAGTGTGGAGCTGTTTTATGCTGGTTCATTAGAAGCGACGCGCGTAGTCATTCCGTCCAGGCTTCCGTCACAGATTCTCGAATTCGATGTAAAGGCTGGTGATCGGATATCAAAAGGAAGTGTTGTCGCGAAGTTGGACAATGCGAATTTGTTGATTGAGCTAAAAAAAGTCAAAAGCAAATACGACCGTGCGCTGACTCTACATAAAGCTGGCAACTATTCAAAGAGCGATCTAGAGACGATACAAGCCGATAAGGACGAAATTGAGCTGAAGCTTGCGTGGTGTAACGTTAAGTCTCCTATTGACGGTGTGATTTTGGCGAAATACAAAGAATGTGGCGAATGGGTCACGCAAGGAACGGGGCTGGCTTTGATTGCGGATATACGCAATATCAAGGCATTTTTCTACGTTGAGCATGACAAAATCGCGTCATTAAAAATTGGTGAAAAAGTTGAGTGCTCTCTTCCCGAAATGCCAGATCATCGTTTTGTCGGCACCGTTTCGGTCATTAGTAGCGAGCCTGAGTTTACTCCGAAGAATGTGCAAACAAGAAGTGAAAGAACGCGCCTGGTGTACAAAATTCAGGTAGATTTTGATAATAAAGATGAAGTGCTGAAGCCCGGAATGACTATTGAAACATTATTTTGTTCTCACAGTTATTAAGTTTCCATTAATGTTTGTATTCATTGATCTTTAAGCTGCGTTACAGATTTGAACCATAGATGAGCAGGCATTAATAGAATGTTAATAACTACAGAGAATAGAAATGCCTGAAATCGGTTTTAATGTAGAAGCCCTTTCACGAAGGTTTGGAGAGGTTGTTGCGCTAGACGAGTGTACTCTAAATTTCTCATCCGGAATTATTCATGGCATTATTGGTCCTGAAGGCGCAGGAAAGACGACACTGCTGCGAACATTGCTTGGTTTGCTTGATGTCAAATCTGGGACAGTGGCGTATTCAAAAGACGGAAAGAGCACTACGCTAAGCGAAATCCGCGATGATATAGCATATATGCCTGAAACACAAAGTTTATATGGCGATTTATCTGTTGAAGAGCATTTGCTATTTTTCAAAGATATGTATGGAATGAGTAACGCCGAATATAACGTTCGAAGCAAGGACTTGTTAGCGCTTACTCGTCTGGAAGGATTCAAGGATCGCCCAGCAAGCAAGCTGTCTGGAGGAATGTATAAAAAGCTCGGGCTCATGTGCGCGTTGCTGCGTTCGCCTTCCGCAATCTTGTTGGATGAACCAACAAACGGAGTTGACCCAATAAGCCGTCGAGAATTTTGGTCACTTTTGTACGATTTGAAAAAATCAACCGCAATCACGATATTGATGGCCACAGCGTATATGGACGAGGCTGAGCGCTGCATGAGTGTTCACCTTCTTGCGAACGGACGCGTAATTGCAGAAGGTGAGCCAAGAGCGCTGCTTGCGCAGTTTCAATCGCCAGATTTTAATACATTGTTTATTACGAAGATGAAATCACTGGAGTAGTTATGCCATAGGCTGCTTATGTGATGCCATAGGCTGCTTATGTGAACCACATGGAGCCCTATTTTGTTCAAATTTTTAACGAAGAGCTTGCGCTTAATTCAAAAAATCTGTTATAACTATAATGTTGTTCTTTGCTTGCACAGCAAGCTGCTGTTTTGTATGTAGGGCGATGGGCTCGAGTCGAGGCTAGCAACCACAAGGAGGATTATGCATAATTTTTATGAGATAACGTTTATTGTTCGCCAGGACGCGGCACCAAACTTAGTCGAAAATATAGCGTCCGGCATTAGCAAAATCGTCAAGGATTCCGGTGGAGATATCACAAAAACAGAATTTTGCGGTCTACGCCAATTCGCATATCCAATAAAGAAAAGCCGAAAAGGACACTACGT
>JAISCJ010000068.1 GCA_031265645.1 Holosporales bacterium
CAATGGCAAACAATAGTCGGAGATATTTTAACTCATGGTCCCTACATAGATTTAACACAAGAGTCCGAAGTCCCTGATCTTTGTTGTATCACGAGTCCTGAAGGAGCATCGTATGCTGCACAACTTTTACAAGAAATGTTAAATGCCAGCAATGAGGAATACAAGAGAAAAGCAATAGTTATACTAATGATAGCACTTAACGAAGGAGGTCTGTCTGAAGATCAAGCGAATACCAATGCGATGCAGATTCTTACATTAATTCGCGAGATAGAGCCAATAGATATAGAGCCAAACGATATTAAAAATGCAGAAATAGAGATAAAATGGCTACGATATAGTTTGCATACAGAAGTACAATTATTGCTTCTCTTGCAAGGTGACGATGTTCCTGCTCCAAACACTTTGCTTCTTTCATTAAAAGAACCGTGCAAAAGCTGTATGCAAACGCCGATATTGCGTGATCTGAAAAACAATTACAATTGCTACTTTGTGAGTACGACACGAGACATGACGAAGCCTCTACATAGAGAGTACGCAAAGGTAGGTCTCAAGCAATACCGACATCAGCCCACGCCCATCACTTGTTATGTTTCCATAGTGGAACCTTAAGTCATATTGAGTCTAGGGGGGCCTGAACATATAAACCAATCGATCTTTCTTGGCTGGGTAACTAGGTTTCGTAGGGCCTTCAACGCCAAACAAAAAGATCGATTGACAAAATTTAGCTTTTGTTACGTGTATTTATATTTTTCACGAAACTACACAACTATCCGTTGTTTTTAACAATCAAAGTGCGGTTCAAGGGCTTCAGCAACAGAGTGAAATAAACCTACATCGTCAGCACACACAAGTGGAAGATCGTCTTGCCGGCTAGCTAGAAAAGAATTGATTCTTCTTATTAAATTTTCTGTATTTACTAAATCTCCTGCTTTTACCAATTCTTCTACTTCATAAGGATTAAATCTAGATAGTATTTCAGATTGCGATTGTTCAATAATTAGCGGGAACAGCTCTAAAATAGAAAGGACGTGCGCTCTTGCCTCTTTATCTTCCTGGACTTGGGCGCAATACGTAACAAAAGGAATAAATCTATAATCGCTAATGTAACGTATTACTGGATAGGATTCCGCCAGATTACGTGGAGACTGATTTAACAAAAAAGAGGCTCGCCGCGAGATGATAGCAAACCAATCTTTCCACTCTTTTTCGCTCATCCCGGGCCTATTATAAAGGTCAGACGAAAAATTGCAAAAAGCAGACTCTTCCATATGCCAACTCCACTTAGCTTTAGCGCTGCTTTCACTCATTGCATTTCCTTCAAACATCGCCATTACAGCAACACAACATCCACACTTAATAATTTTACTAAACATTATATCCTCCATAAAAATCAACAAAAAAACTTAAAAAACACAAAAATTTATGATAGACTATTTCATCCCTCTGAAACGACTGTCGACAGAATAGTACCATGTGTTACACATTAAAGGAAATATTTTATTTTGATTGTAGATCATTTCCTGTAATATCTGATACAAAATACGATTTTGGCAGGAATTGAAAACGCCTACGCAAATTGATTCCCAATCCAATATTTCTTGGCGACGATCCTGAAAACGATCAAAACAAGCAGCCCTACAGTGAAGAAAAATTGTAAAGATAATGAATGTTAGTAGAGTGGCCGAACCTCGTGCGCGGGCTTTAAAATGCGACTATCGCTATGGTGATGTTTCCACTTGCAATTTGGGCTCAAATAAGGCAGCATAAGCATACGGGTCACGGAGAACAGCGTATTTTTTGCCTACAATGATGCAGCGTTCATCAAAACCCAGTTTTTAGACCTTAAAACGTGATTTTTGCCTCAAAACTGCGGGCTTGCGTCGGATTGGTACAGGTCATATTTTTGAAAAACGCTGGTTTTAAGGTCCACCAGTTTTTTTTAGGTACGTAAGGGCATGGACAAGGCCCTGATAATACGCCTGTGTTTTTTGTGCTCTGATAATTTGTCTTCGCAAAGTCGCAGAAAACAAGTCTCTTTGGGGCGTTAATATCTTGCATTTTACGGGACATCTTTTCCTTTGATTTTTCGCCGCAAACTCTGGCATCATTTCTGTAGAGATGAGAAGTTTCGTCTCTGAACAACAGAAAAAAACAATCGAAAACAATCAGAAGCGTGTGCTGAGTTTTATGCTGCTGCGCGTTGCATGAGAAATTCATTCGCTAGAAAACACACGGTCTGGCGGACGAAGGACACAACAACTTTAGGAGAAAAACTATGTTTAATAATGTGAAATTTTTAGAAGACGTGCGAAAAGTACACCTTCAGTCAAAGGAAGAATTAGCGGAATTTGACGCCGTTACGGACGTTCGGACTCGTCTGAACGACATGACGTTGTGCGAATTCGTGGGTGATGAGTTGACCTTGATCCATTGCTCACTCGACAACATCTGCGCAAACTTTGTTGGAGAAACGATGTTTCGACTGCTTGTCGCAAAGAAGGATCCCAAAAAATTGAATATAACCAATATCGCGATACAAGAAGAACAAAAGGAGCTTGTTAAGCAACTCGGAAGTTCGTATGGAGATGGCGAAGTGCAAATCAACCTGAATTTGTATGACAAATTTGGAATTGGCATAAAAGAACGACAATATTACTGCATCGATCAATACAACGTTCCGTCAGAAAAACCCAAATCTGTTGAAATTTCTCTTTTTCATGAGTTTACGCACTGCTTACACGACGCAGAAGACCATGATTTATACAATCATTACAGCCAACCTCATGATGGAGAATATTCTGATGAAGAGAAGGTCGTGTGGAGCAATTGTGAAGAACAGCGAACAATCGCAGGGTTTATTGCCCCAAATACATATGACCCAATATGTGAAAACTGTTTTGATCTGTGTCACACAACCTCTTTAGGGACAAAATTTCGTCCCAGAATTGGGCATTTCGGACCTCGAAAAGGAGTTTTTGAACTTTATGATA
>JAISCJ010000075.1 GCA_031265645.1 Holosporales bacterium
ATTCAAAACGCAGCTGCGGGCTTTTTCTGCTCTTATCGGTGAATGGCAAGGAATCCTCGTCAGTGATGGTTACGGAGTGTATCGGCAATGGGCGCACGGCTGGCAGACATGCCTCGCGCACCTGATCCGGCGGGCCAAGGACCTTGCGGAACGATCCGATCCTGCCCTTTCCAAACCCGGCACTTGGGTGCTTTCGGCGTTGCGGCTGCTGTGCCGCATGGCGAAAGATCGTCCCTGTAATGGGGAGTGGGTCGCATTTTATGCTCGTTTTATGCGCCTCAACGGCCTTTATCATGACCGCAAAGATGAGGTAGGTCAGCTTGTGCGCCTTTTCGTTGCGAACTTGACCATCTCTGGCTCTTCCTTGAAGAGCAAGGCATTGCGCCGACCAATAATCACGTGGAGCGGACCTTGCGATATGCGGTGCTGTGGCGCAAACGCAGCTTTGGAACGCGGGTTGAAAAAGGGAACCGATTTGTCGAACGCATCCTCAGTGTCCGCCAGATCTGCCGCCTACAAGGGAAAAGGGTATACCCTGTCCTTGTGGATGCCATGCATGCTTTCATAAACGGAACTGAGCCCGATTTGACCTGGATCCGTGACCTGAACCCTGCTACCCCGTGAGCGCTTACATCACGCGGAACGGACTTTGCGATATGCGGTACTGTGGCGCAAACGCAGCTTTGGCACGCGGGTCGAAAAAGGTGACCGCTTTGTCGAACGCATCCTCAGTGTACGCAAGACCTGTCGCCTCCAAGGGAAAAGGGTATTCCCTGTCCTTGTGGACGCCATGCGCGCTTTCAAGCACGGCACAGAGCCCGATCTGACTTGGATCCATGATCTAAAGACGGCTACCCCGTGAGCGCATACAATTATAGACCCAGTTATATTTCTTGTGGTATCTCCCTGGACCTGATTAAGATTCCCTGAACTGTGATTGACAATGCCGTATCCGCCAGAATTAAAATTTTGTGAGCAGTATCCTCTCAGAAAAAGTCCATGATAATTTGGTACGGTTGAACCGACGATTGCGTACAGTTCCGGATATGCGCAAATGCGGGCTTAATTACCTACGGCATCGAGCGTATCATATAACACACAGCGATGTTAATCGGGTGGTTGTCTGGTGCTGCTGGTTGCACTCCAGTGACCAAGCCTCTCAGCATATCTAATTCCACAGTCAACGTCGAAGAACAAAACTATAATACGTATCTAAGTTAAAATTGGAATTATAAATACACATCTTGGTGTCCAGGATATGCTTCACCTAAGTGATAGTGAAATTTTAAAATTTCGGACACAACATGGGCCATTTGCAAATCTCTAATATTGCTGCTGTGAGAATATTCTTCTACTAATTTGCATAAAATATTTTTTTCATAAATTTGGATATGGTCTTTTCTATGTTTAAAAAAAGATCTTAATGTTTGCAGATCCCACCATCGCAATTGAATTGACCGTCTGTTTTCGTCTGCTATTCTTGTAAAAAGAATATCCCTTGTTCTAGCCCACGAACACCCATTATCTTTAAATTCATGAAGATCACCACGTACATCACCAAAATATATTAATTGAACAGAACGATTGATCAAATCTAATTCAGCTGATTGTTCTAATTCTTTCATAAACTCTGTTTCAATATCTATTTCCCCATGTAAAATTGCACCTAATGCCGCTGCTCTATGGGATAATATATTTTTATCATTATGAAAAGCCTGTTTCAAAATATCAGGGCAAGTGTCCATTTGAAGTCGTCCAATGTAGTAAAGAGCATGTTCTGCTTCTCTGCAATTGTTAGACTCTAAGTATATCGTACTTAAATGTTTAAGAGTTTCTTTTCGCTGTTCATCTGATAAATGTGAAAAAGCTTCGCGAATAAAGCTATTCACATCATCATTAAAAGCCAAAGAAATGCTTATTTTTTTTCTCGATTTTGATTTGAGCGTGTCAACGAAGTCGCGAGAAAGTAGGTACTCCATGTATGTCTCATGCCAAAATTGGATTGATATTTTTCCATTCTTGTTTTTTTTATTCAATAAAATATCGACTACAGATTCTTTTGAGTTTACTTTTAGTTCGCGATGCTGTTGTATTGAAACTTTATAACCTTGTCTTGATTTATAAATATTTTTCGCTATAGAAATATGCCTATTATTTATCCAATATATATCTTTTGGAGAAAGTTTAATTCTTTTTCCTTCATAGCGAAGGAAGTGGTTGTAAAACATATCGTATAATTCAAATTTCGTATTCGGAGGTTGGTCAATATCAGAATCACAAGAATGACCAGATGCAATAAACAGTGCTAAAATTAAATTAAGCGGTGTATGTAGTAGCTTGTTAAATTCATTGTTATTAAGCCATGCGATGATAATCTTCTGTGCATCAAAACAACCTGTTTTTTGAGAAAACTGATTAATAAAGTCAAAAACTTGCTCATCGGTTAATGGCTGCACTTCAAAAACGTAGCTAGCAGCGTTTAATATTTTTTTTACGCTTGATTTCTTGGAATAAAAATCCTTTCTACATGAAATCCAATATGGCTTTTTTAAAGATTCAATGATCAAAGCAACGGTCTCAAGAGAGGAGACTCCTAGTTCGTCTAGCCCGTCAATTACCAATGTTTCATCAATGCTTGTTAAATTTGTGGGAGAAAATGTTGCCAAATCATGAGCAGAAATAAATTTGATTTTATTATTACGCGCGTCTTCCTCAAGCACCATTCGATGCAAAAGCGTTGACTTGCCAGAACCCGGCGGACCAATAACAGCAATTGTTTTAGAAGATAAATCTTGGTCTGTTAAATCGGAAGCATAAAGCAAATTCAAATTGAAGCTTTTTAGATTTTTGACAGCTACATCGATTAAAAGATCTGGCCAGAGTTGCTCAAAAGTTGGTCCTTGCTTATCAAATGAAGGCAAAAGAGGAGTGCGCAATATATCTGCAGCATTTAACAATTTACATGAATCGATTGACAGGTCTATTTTAATATCGCACCCACAAGATTCGCTTAATTTCTGCATAAACGGTAAGAGATCGTTGTATGTTTCTCCATATGATATTTTTTTTAAAATTGATGCTTTCTGAGTAGAGTCCTCTGCTTCTTGCTTGGTAACTAACTGATAATGAAGTATACCTTTGTCAAAAAAGTGTTGGTTCAAAAAATTCAAAAGGCCGCCAACATTCGGATCACCTAGTCCATCGCCAACACCAATTAAAAGAAGAGTATGACTTAATGATATGGATCTTTCTAAAGTTTGCATCATGGTGTTAGCAGTAATTGTATCATATGAGCTGCTATTGAAGATGATACTATCAGAGTCGGTCCAAACGCCATGTATATGTCCAACGCCATACTTTATATCTTTCATGCATTGTTGGAACAGTGGATATTTCCATGTCTGAGAAGGAACACCGATGGCCGATTCAATTAAAGTATCATAATTTGTCGTTATAATTGGTGTATCCAACGATTTAATTATTTTGATAAGCTGCGAGTCAATAAGGGTTAAGTTTTTGAATGTATCCCCTATAAATCTAGTCCATTCGCCTGATGCCAAAAGACCACGATGAAGTTTATCAGCAGCAGATATGTAATCTTTGTCTTTAAAATCGTGCCGTGCCCTTTGAAGGCCGTTTTCGCCTTGTAAGATTATATTGTTGGCCGCACACCAATCAAGTCCATATTGAATCAGACCTGCCCAACTAGCACAAGTAGCATTTTTTGTAGCTGCAATTGACACTCCTGCGCCGCATAGGATAATGAGTTTATTCTTTTTTTTTGCGCGTACGATATGTTCTATAAACCCGAGCTGTGTCATATGATAAAACCTCGTAAATAGCTTTAGGAAAAAATGAAGTAAAACGCTTTCTAGTTCCGGGAGTCATATTGCGCTAGAAATATAGTAATTAAGCGCAATATTTATAATTTAAAGCATGCCGCACATGAAGGAGTACATGATACTTGTGCTCGTTAAAATTGATGAGCATATCCAACATTAGTGGAAAAACTGACATTTAAACCTGCTTCCGATAGGGTGAATTATTGCAATAAGAGAATCAAGTCCAGCCGTTTTGAGTGACTCGATGTTTTCACTGACTTAGCCCAAACGTCAAGTGCGCCTGGAAGATAGGGCAAAGACTTGCATGCTTTTTTTCTAGATGCCCGTAGGAAGGCTAATACTAGCTAGCTCCCTTTTCTCTTGTATCCCAATTCCCAATATGGCTTGTCGCCCAAGTACTCATCTAGTTTTTTACCTATTATTTTTCCAATTTCATCCGCAATACTTATTCCGTAGCTTTTATATTTTTTAACATCAAGTCTATATTCACTCATATCTCCAACATTTTCCTTTGCATACATAAGCGCAGAAAAGATAATCTGCAGTTCCTCAGATGCCTCTGCAAGCCTTGCTTCAGTGGTATCTTTTTCATGAAATTCTTTTAACACATCATCTATGTCATCGACTACATTGTCAAAAATATCAGCTGTAATATTTTTCTCGGCGTTATCCTTAGCTTCCTTTATGTACGGCGCGGCCCTCCTTGGCATATCTGTCAACCTAGATTCCCCAGTTTCATGGAAAATTAGCATCGTCAATACTCGTCCGATGTCTACTTTCTCTGGAATATGTTTTGATAAGATATATGCAATCATGGCTGATTCATAACAATGATCCGCGACCGACTCAGGATTTTTTACACCAGCCATAAGCCAACCAGTCCTTGGAAGGCGTAAAAGATTATGTAATTCAGCAAAGCAATCCAATATTTGATTAGCCTTTGTTTGATTACTCATTGAGGGCTCCTTTTGTCTAGTAGGTCTTTCGCAGAATTTATAGCGCAGTTTATGTGGTAATTCTCAGATAGTTCACTAGTATGTTCAATAAATTCATTTGCCAGTGTAGACACAGCTAATTGTGCGCTTTCTGCATAGAATTTTACGCCGTGTATAGCTGCATTTCTAAGAGAAGATAAGGTCTGGTAACGATAATTTCCTAGCAATGCACGTACAATACTAGTCTTATCTTTAAGAAGGCTACCATCTCCAAACCTAGTCAAATACTTCACGCGATATGTAAAGTCATATGTTCTCGTGTTTTCAGAACGTACATGCTTTACAAGATCTTCTACGTTTTTGTCTGCATATATATACCTATACTCAAGCGTGTTGAAATTGATATTCCGTTCATACAATTTGCGAGATTGTTTTATTTCTTCCGTTTCAATCAGTTTTAAATATCTAGAATGTTTTTGTAGTCTTAACTCACCTGTCGCCATTGAGACATATTGCGCTAATTCGTTAATCAGTAAAAAATTAGCATTCTCTGATACTTCACTCAAATTACATAAAGGATCTAACATTATGAAGCCAATTTCAAGGCGAATTCCCAAATCAATAATAAATTTAGAAGCAATAATGCTTTCTTCTACTGTATGACATTTATTATATCTGATTAGTTGTGATGAGTTGCCTGACTCTATGCCCAAGAAAACTTTTTTTAATCCTATGTTTTTTAGCAACCTTAGGTTATTAATCTTATTGTTTTTTACATGTTCAGAATCACCACTTCTGAAAATAGAATGAATAGTAGTACTTATATCAAATTTTGGAAAAATATCTGCGTTGCGTTCATATAAGTATTTTAAATCTTGAATAAAACTATCGACATCGCTTCCACCTAGAAAATCCTCATCTGCAAAAGTAACATGATCTATGTCCAATCTCTTTAGTTCAAGAAAATCTTTATGCAGTCTGTCAATTGGAAATCTGCGAAATTCGGACGGTGTCCCCTTTATGTCGGTGGCTCCACGAAGACAAAACGAACAAGAGGCCCATGAACATCCTCTGGAGGATTCAACAAATATTTGTGCTCCTGTTTCTTTCATTTTTTGCTGATGGATTCTGAATGGTAATGGAACAGTATTCTTATCTACTAATACTCTTTTTGAGTATATAATATTTTTACTTTCAGCAATATATGCTAAATTTGATATATTAGATAACTGCTCTCCATTTTTGAAGGCGTTTATGATATCTACTATTGCATTATCACCTTCACCAATGACTATAATAAGTCTTGGATCTATATTGGCTAATATTTCTTCAGCAAGATAGGTTGGGAGAGGACCACCAAGGATAATCTTTTTATTATCATCAATGTAACTTGCAATACTACACTTCAATTTATACAATATATCATAAGCACCGTACGGAACTGATATACAGATAATATGAGGGTTTTCATTGTCAATTAATGTTATTATTGGTTCTATTTCTTCTTTACCTATAGATACCATATCCAAAACAGATATTGAGTCTATATCGAATTTTAGATTCGTTGCAATCGCTCCTGCAATTAAAGACACTCCATGAGATTCTCCTATTGCAGGATATCTTTCTGAGTAAAGCCCAATAACCACTATGCGTAACGAAGCCTGCTTCATAATTACTTGTCTTATAACAAGCTGATGTTATTTGTTTTTTTTTCTGATTTGTTTGATTTTATTCTAAATAGCGTCATGGGTAAATCCTCCTGTTAAGTCCCGTAATGAAAATATTTTAGGCTCTTCGACGTTTGGTGTGGATTTTCGTAATCACTCACGGGAGTGGGTAGAAAGTTTCAAAACTATCTGCCATGTGAGAAGGCGTGACGCATGAAGGAAAGGCAAAAAAGAAAACGACGCCGCTCCAAGGAGAGCAGGGCCGTTTTGGAAACAGAAAAAGCGCGTTGTTCCTAATAAATAGCGCGTTTCAGGACGGTACTGAGTGTGTCTGTATGCAAATATCAGGCCATAACCAACAGTTACAACCTGTTCATCCCCTTCCCGCCGGAAAGGGAAACCTTTTTGCACCAGTATTTTCATGCCGCCCACGCACAAACAGAAGGTCGGGTCCGGGAGCACTGAAAAAACCTAGGACAGTCACACCGTTGTCACTTCTATTATATAGCTGTACAGATGACAAGTGGTTTTAGGAATTTTTTGTTTTTCGCTTTTCCGCATCGCTTTACATGGGCCACATGGCGAGCATATCGACCGAACGAAGCGAGACAGGCGTCGGCTTAATTGCAGTGGCCCCGACCGCAGGTGTTGACTGGTCGGGGCCATCTTACAGCAACCTGCGTAGGTAGCCGTGTATGGGAGCGCTCACGCTCGCCGAGTCGACCCTGGCCCTGTTTCCGCAGGAGCCGGGGTTCTCTTTTCTGTTACGGACGCCTGCCGGCAAAGTCAAGGCCCCCAGAGCCAATTTGGCGCGGCAACGCCGAGGACAGAGCGGCAGCCTGGTTGCAACAGGACGCGCATCCTCATCCACATGCTCCCCGCGGTCCTCTTGGCAGCGCCGACCACGGCCCAGATGATGCCATGGCACAAGGACAATCCGCGTTCGGATGCCAAGCTTGGCGCAAGTCCCCCGCGTGCTCACGGCCGCGCACTGCTCCCTGCTGGCGCTCAGAGAGGCATAAGACCCCCCCGGTCTCCAGGCCACGTTGGCCGCGCTCTGGTGATGCGCGGATACAAAGTCGCCGATTGCAGCAACGCTGCCGTCATTGCGGCGCATGGATGCGCCAGCCAGCGCCGAATGGCCACGACGACAACTCCAAGGGAAGGCGACCAGAGCGCAGGGCTGATAGCCCTGCAGAACGCACTCTCGTATTTTCTGCAGGCGTTTCCAAACTCTAGGGCTGACCGGACCGATTGCGCCATCAGTCAGGCTTTGTGTAAGTTTTTCCGCCGCCGGGGGGCTTATCCGTAACGGACCACGGCTGTATCAAGTTTGCCGTCGCCGACCGCAGGAACGGGAGCTGCCCGGAATTGTTCACGGCTGTGTTGAGTTTGTCGTCGAGGAACGGTCGGAACGGAAACTGCACCGAACGGACCGGGGAGAGCGGCCCGCAGGGCGTGTCCGCAGCAAACGGGCAGAATCCGCGCAGACCGTTGCCGGAATTCATTAGCGCGGCGCGCGGGCCGGATACGCCTTCCGGTCTTCTCGGCATTTCGTTGCGGGAAGAACTGGATGTTCTCGGCGTGCAGGCGCCGTTGCTGCATGCGGGGAGTTCCGCGTTGTCCACGGGCGCTCTTTTCGACCCTCTGTCTCCCGCCTCCTGGCGCGAGCTTTAAGACGCGGCGTTGCCGGACAAGCCCCTGG
>JAISCJ010000124.1 GCA_031265645.1 Holosporales bacterium
CTTGCATTGCAGGTAATGCATCAATAATAAAAACCGTAAATACGCCTTTATATACGCAACTAGGAAGTAACTTCGATTGCATCTACGAGCACCTAGAACAGGCAAAACAGGAAATCATCACATGGCGTGATGATTTGTACTTACGTCATCCGGAACTGCTTTACCCAGAGTTTTACGCATACCTGGCTGAAAATAACACCACCGTAGCAGAATTATCAGCGCAGCCGCTAACGCGAGTTTTGATTGATGTTGACGATGCATCTGACATCGGAACAGATATTGAAGCTCTATTTTTAGTAAAGAATTACGTCCCCGCAGGGTTCAATCTTGCTAATTACGTAAATCTAAAAACCATTGCGATGTTCGATGGCACTATGACGGACGTCTTGCGTACGGCAATACAAAACTTGGCAAAACAGCAGAAAAAACTAGAGTGCGTCAATCTCAATACAACAAGCATTGGGAACTCCGCCTTTGAATTATGTTCTAGTATTTTAAGCGTGACATTGCCGAATGTAACGTCAATTCCCAATCGGGCATTTCTGAATTGCTCTACTCTAGTCAGAGTAGACTGTCCCTTGGTTACTAGCGTTGATAGCGAGGCATTTAAGGGGTGCAAGGTGCTTAATAGTTGTAACTTTGGATTATTAACATCTATCGGAAGCGGGGCTTTTTATGATGCGAAAGAACTGGTAAGTTTGTCGGGTTTGATAAATCTCACATCGCTAAGCAATAATTGTTTTAATTACTGTCCTAAACTTCGTACAGTTGGTGGAATATTAGATGAAATGAACCTGAACGTCATGAGTATTGGATCAAGCATTTGTGATGGATGTTCTAGCATTTTAAAAGTGACGTTGCCGAATATAACATCAATTCCCAATTGGGCATTTCTGAATTGCTATACTCTAATCAGTGTAAACTGTCCTTTGGTTACCAGCATTGGAAACGATGCATTTAAGGGATGCAAGGTGCTTAATAGTTGTAACTTTGGGTTATTAACATCTATCGGAAGCGGGGCTTTTAGTGGTTGCACTTCATTGAATCCTATTCCGAGTGTTATTTCCTAGGCGTTCATAGATATTTGCTAAAAAGTTTTTCAAAAAAATCCAACAATTGTGTTCTTGAAAAGGGAACATAGTAATCGGGAATGATGGATTTTTGTAGGTCGGCTGCTTTTACATGCGCTTTAAGTTCAATCATTCAATATGGCCAGTTTTGATCACGCAAGCGTTAGCGCTGGTGGCTGGATATGTTGAGTTGAACCAGAAAGTGAAATTTCATGACGCGTGGATCAGGCGGCGGATTGATATGGCAGAGAAAATTGCGCGGTTAGAAGAGCGCATGAGGCTGGCAGAGGCGGAAATTGATCAATTGGAGGGAAGCCATGGGCGATTTCAATAAGGCCATTAGGTTCGTTTTAGCGAACGAAGGCGAAAGTAGCAATGATCCGCAGGATGCTGGCGGAATGACCAAATTTGGGATTTCAAAAAAGAGCTATCCGGATTTGGATATTCAGAATCTGACAAAAGAACAAGCTATCGAAATTTACCGGCGCGACTTTTGGCAACCGTATGAAAACTTTGAGGATAGACTTGCGACCAAAGTTTTTGATTTGTCGGTCAACATGGGACACAAGCGCGCAGTTCAGATTTTGCAACGAGCCCTTCAGTGCCTTGGAGCAAAAGTTGTTGATGATGGGATTCTTGGACCGATAACCAAGCAGGCTGTCGAGCTCGCAAATGTGGACCTGCTTTTAACTGCAATGAAGTCAGAAGCTGCTGGTGTTTACAGAAATTTGGTTGCAACAAATTCAAGTCAGCAAAAATTTCTGAGTGGCTGGTTGAGGCGGGCTTATTTGTGACAGGAGAAATTACGACTATGACAGATACAATAAATGTAGAGACACTTGCGGCATTTAAGTCTACACCTGGAACGAATTTAGATAATGTCGTTTTAAATATTGCTACGGTAAAATCTACCGATGAATCGGCAACAAACGTAACTGCGACGACCGTGCAACGTACGGACACGCTTGATCATCTTTTGCTTCAAACCGTCAGCGAACATCCATTTTCAGTTTCCGGTGGCGCATTGATCATCTGCATCACCTTCCTAAAAATCATCAAAGAGTTGCGAGGTAAATAACATGTTCAAAATCATCTTCGGCGTCGCCTTTAAGATACTTGAAGCCGTTTTCAATAAAGTTGCCGCAAACTCTCAAAAGGCTGAGACTGGTTGCTCAAGAATAAAAAATAAATACAAGAACAAAACATGTAATAAAAAGTCGAAGTAGCCAAATCTCATTTGTTAATCGCTCTGTCAAATAAAAAGCTACCCACATTTTTGTGCACTATGTCATCGTACTCCCCGATATGTACAACGGCATCGTGCTTAAAAAGACTTAATCAGGACTCTGTTTGTCCTAAGTAACGAGACATTTACGCGACTAAATTGATGGCTACCTGATTTTCGGCCAAGCCGTTAAAAAAACGCTGTTTTTACGCCATTTTATGAGTCGATGGCCCGTGGAATATTGCTGGTATCAACTAGTCGCGTAAATGTCTCGATTCCTATATGTTGTAAAACATTGCATAGTACAAAAAGTGCATTCATAAAATGTTAACACTCTTCGCGTACAATCCAAGTATGGTCATTGTTTTTTTAGTCGAGATACAAAAATGTTAACAGTTTTAAAAAATATATTGAAGAAGGCTCAATTAATTTGCTCTTTGTTTGTCTGTTTATTCTGCATACAAGCAATGGGAATGCAACAAATTAAAGATGCTCTGGATAATACGGATGACGCTGACGCGCGAGATTTAGCCGAGTACATTGAGTTAAATCCTGACATAGATATAAAGGATTTTCTTAAAATAATTCTTTTGGGAGATGGTGTAAACCCCCATGGTAACCTAGGGTGGAGTGTCGCGGCGACTAAAATTAGACAC
>JAISCJ010000073.1 GCA_031265645.1 Holosporales bacterium
CACAAACGTGGCAAGCCTTGCGGACCTCAGCCGGAACGCCACAGCTTTCGCGCCCGACCATGATTATGTCAGTTGGGGCGTATGCTACGTCCGTATAAAGCGTTTCGGCGCGCGTGTCCAGCAGGATTATGCGAGCGGTTGATTGGCCTGGCGTAGCATTTGAAATTCGCTTCTCCCAAAATTCATCGAATGAACAGTGTCGCGTAACGTTTACTAGATCGATGTAGTCCATCCCTGCTCTGCGCATCCGTGCATCATCCCATGGAAAACCCAGCGGCTCAATCACATCGACAGGGACTCCCAAGCATGCACCTAAACGCAGCATCGTTCCAAGATTTTGCGCGATTTCTGTTTGGTACAGAGCAAGTCTCATACGTTGTTAGATTTTTCGAAAAATGACACTCGCATTTGTGCCACCGAAACCAAATGAATTTGACATTGTGTATTCTAAAGGCTTTTGGCGGGCGACTAGGGGCACAAAGTCCAAATCGCATTCTGCCCCTGGATTTTCTAAATTCAAAGTTGGTGGCATTATTTGATCTCGAAGAGCCAATATACAAAAAATTCCTTCGACAGCCCCTGCTCCACCGAGCAAATGTCCTATTGCAGACTTCGTGGACGAAATCGATACACCACCGCATAATGCATGATCGCCAAACAATCGCTTTAGCGCATGGACCTCCACCAAATCTCCTGGTGGCGTCGACGTCCCGTGAGCGTTAACATATCCGATTTGTTCTTTACTAATTCCAGCATTTTTTACCGCAGCACGCATCGCCCTATAGGCTCCATCTCCATTCGGCTCTGGCGCTGTCATGTGGTAGGCGTCTCCAGACATGCCGTACCCGACTACTTCAGCATATAATTTTGCTCCACGGTCGACAGCATGTTGATATTCTTCCAATATCAGAATTCCTGCCCCCTCGGCGATAACAAACCCGTCACGGTCTTTGTCCCAAGGGCGAGACGCGCGTTCAGGAGTGTCGTTAAAATGCGTAGATAGCGCACGAGCAGCAGAAAATCCTGCAATACAAAACGGAAATACTGCAGATTCGGCTCCGCCCGCTACAACAACGTCCGCATCTCCGAACATAATTAAACGTGACGCATCGCCAATTGCATGTGAGCCCGTTGCGCAGGCTGTTACAGGTGCAATGTTGGGGCCCTTTAGGTGGTGGCGAATTGTTATATGTCCAGACGCAAGGTTTATTAATGCTGACGGAACAAAAAATGGACTAACGCGCCTAGCTCCTTCTGAGAAGAAGACAATTGAATTGTCATAAATCTTAGGCAAGCCACCTATGCCTGCTCCAACCACAACCCCTGTGGCTTCTTGATCTTTTGGCGTTGAAGGATGCCAATCTGCGTCATCTAATGCTTGCTGTGCCGCAGCCAAAGCAAACATTATGAACTTGTCCATTTTTAATTGCTCTGGTGGATCAATATATTCGTTTACGTTAAAAAAATCAGAACACTCCGATGGCGAAGTTGGTACGATTCCCGCAATTTTAGATGGCAAATCCGACGTATCAAACTTTGTAATCTTTCGTATCCCGGATTCGCTTGCGAGAAGACGACGCCACGAAGCTTCCACTCCAGAAGCAAGCGGGGAAACCATCCCCATTCCTGTTACAACAACGCGTTTAGTCATCGATTCGTGAACCTACTTCGCGGAGCCATCTTGAATCTTGGACTCAATGTACGATATCGCGGCTCCAATAGACACGATATTATTTGAATCTTTCTCCGGAATTTCGCAACTAAACTCTTTCTCCATATCAAGAATCACTTCGAATAATGTTAAACTGTCGACTCCCAAGTCCGAACTCAAATTCGCAGAGTCCAGAAGCTGATCGTCAGAGACCTTTACATGTTTTTTTACTATGCCGGTGATACGCTCTCTAACCGTTGACATCAAAATTCCTACTAATAGCCTGCAACACAATAACATTTTTAACAGATCGTACCTTAAAGTAACAAGCCCTCATTGAGGTCTAAATCATTACGTTCTCACTAAAAAGTGTTACCAAACGATGAACCCTAAGCAAAAGCAATGCTCGTTCCATTGGAAATAAACAGATTTTGCTATGTTAAAACTCGAAGAACTTCTGCGTAAGAAACTCCGCCCTGCACGCACAAAGGCGGAGAAAAAATAAAAAATAGCCCTACCGCTATGTTTTGTTGTGTATTGATTTACGTGACAAAGAGAACGTCTATTTGCTACACTACGCTTGGTTTTAAGCACAACGCTCAAGCGTATAGGAGATTATAGATTTATGAATATGAACAAGTTTGCAAAAATAATTGGAAGCACGACGCTGTTGGTCGCATTTTGCGTTCCGGTATCAGGATCCACTTCCTCAACAGGACCCGTTCCTTCAGCAGCTCAATCAGGGCCGTCATCATCAACCGTTTCTGGTATGTGGGGACCAGACGGGGCTGCGACTAAAGCAATCCTTGAGATACTCCACATCAAGGAGTCTTATAGCGAGTTCGAAATTCGCCCTAGCGTGAGTTTTGAAGAAGCAAAGCAAAGACCATTGGCCGCGTTGGCAAGTGATATTGTCCTATCCGGTCTCCGTGAGTGTGTTCTTTCTGGGCTGAATAAAATGGAACAGAAAAAGTACGTTGGTCCAGAGTTAAGTATTGCAGCCAAGTGCTATGCTGAATGTTTGAAGTATACAAGTTCTCGTCCGGAAGTTATTCATTATATGACATTTGACGAGTCAGCACAAGATGGGCCTCGCCAGTTTTTGTTGGCGACTCTCTGGGTAGTTGACAGATTTAACATGCTCTCAAATCATGATTTCATGACCTCATTTGTGCAGTTCGTATACAGAGCTAATCCTGCAATATCTCAGAACTCGTCAACGGACCTTTTGATATCTCTTTTTGGGCAAGATGCGCATGCACGTATGCAAATACAGTATTTGGATATATACTCCTTGGCCGGGAAGAAGCCGCCTATATCAGTGCAACGTGCTGTCTGCGAGGCATTGCGGCTGTATAGAGACGATGTAGTTGAGCTAAAAGTCCGACGCGCATGCCAAGATATCTCGGAACTGAAACAGCAACTCGATCAAGCTTTGGCGGAAAGGGATCAGGCAAGACGCGAATTGCAGGAAGTCAAGTCGACAGCAACAACTTGTGACGCTGTTCTATTGAAAATTGATGAGCAATCAACATTCATAAAATCCTTGATTGATTCATCCAGTAGAGAGGTCGCGGATTGGGGACAACAAACGCTAGATGCCATTAAAGAGCTCCCCCAACTAAAGGACACACCAAATGACGAATAACCTTAACACAGCGTAATCTACGAAAAAGCTACCCACGCTAACGATCATGATCATTGGCGTGGATCGCTGCTTTGCAGAGCTTTCGCCTGAGTCTTTATCTCATTTGCACATATTTGAGCGATTGAAACATCTCAAAATGCGCTATAGCCTTGGGTATATGCATTATTCGACCTTTATACGGCTAGACATATAATATTAAGCTTTCACTAATATCTATACATATTGACCGTTGAATAGTATTATACGTCAGGCCTGCAAGAAGACAGTATTAATACTGAACACAATAATTGGACCTTAAGTCGATCGTTTCTTTTCTAAAATGATAGCATTTATTGCTATTCGCTCTTCATTGGGGGAGGCCTTATTTTTGTAGTACCCCTTACGAACGCCGATGCGTTGAAAGCCATGCTTTTGATATAACGTGAGAGCTTTGTAGTTATTTTCAGCCACTTCCAAAGTAAATCGCTTTTCGCTGTGTTTTAATGCTGTTTGCAATAGTTGGCTAGCGATCCCTTGGTTTTGAAGATGTGGATGAGTAGCAATTTTTAATATATCAATAAAATCTACGCAATCTTGCAACAGGATGTACCCCATATACAGTTCTGGGGCGCTGTGGTGGAGTGTTTCATGCGCAACTTCGCATGCTTGAATTGAAGATTGGTCAGGCGTTTCACTATTCGTAGCAACCCATCCGTGTCCACCTTTTTCTAATATTTGTTCAAAATCTTGAGTTTCCCACGGTGGGTCACGCAAGTCTGTGAAAGCGCACTCGGACAATATTTCTAGCTGCTGCAGCATCGAGCGCGTTATGGATTTGATCATGCAAAATGAGCCGATGGTATCTTTTTGTACGCTAGACTGTGCAGGCGATACGGCTCTAGGGATTTATAATCAAAGTCGTTTCGCACAACTGATGACTCAAATAAATCAATTTGCACCAAAGCAAGGTTCACAGGCGGCAGTCTGACGAGGTTTTCCGATGGTACATAATGAATCAATGAGCGTTCTAGTTGTTCTTCTGAAAAATCTGTCACAAACAGACGTTCTGCGTTGGATCGTAAAAAATCTGAGCCAGAGTTTCCTTCATAAAAAGTGGCTCCTGGCAACATGTATGAGATATTTGGTTCTTTTTGAAATTTAGCTCCAAAAAAGCCTTGATTATATGAATTAATTAACACAAAAAAGCAATTAGCCTCACTAACGCGTTCCTTGGCGGCGTGTGTCAGTACGTGAAAATTAGATGGCGCAAATATTTGGGCATTTGGCGCACAGAAATGCAGGGCTTTGCCGACTGTAAGCAGTACGCGCTGAATTGTAAATGGAGACGGTCCTCTTGGCGCGATAATGGTGTCTGCGGAGCGAACGTCTACACCAATTTTTTTTGTGAAATGCTGCAACAACGGGACTAGACCCATTGTTTGGGTGTAGTTGGGGGTCCAATTGCACTGCTCTGCAAATTTCGCATCTCCGATGGACGCTGCAACGTATCCGCTGTAGCGGTCGGAGTATACGGAAATAACAAAACTATTGCTCATGAAGCATGCTATTCAGCTTTGGCACAATCAGTTTGCTGTTCGGTGGGAAGTTGATTCATTGCGTCTTCTTTTATGGTAGCGTCATCTAATGTTTTATCCTCTAGGCATTTATTCTCTGAGCTTTCATTTTCTGAATCTTCTTCTGAGTTTTCATTTTCTGAATGTTCTTCTTCTAATATTTCTTCTTCTAAGATTTCTTCTAAGTCTTCATCGTTCCAATTTTCGGATGAACTAAAAATATCCATTGCACGCCAATTATACCCATCAAAATCATTATCAGACACTGTATCTTGTACCAGAGCCAGTAATTCTTCTGGCGTTAACACGCGTTCGGTCGTAGATGCACCATTTAGCATTTGAATAATCGAATAATCCTCGATTATGTCTGGCAATAAGCGATCTTGCATTTCTTTTGAACTGATCAATATTCTTTTTGCAAAGTACAACAACATCTCCGAAGTCACATACTTTTGATCAAGCCACTCTTCTATAAATGCTGGCGGAAGCTCGTTTTTGCTCCGAAATACTTCCATAAGAAGGAAACCTGCTCGAATACGGCGCACTGAAATGTCGCGACATTCTTGCATCAAGTCTTCATCCGTTTTCCCACGCACGTCTTCATCATCATCTTCGCGTGCTCTTTCCAGGTCCTCTTGCATTATTTTCCACGTATTCTTGAAGTCAGCTTCGATAAGTGATGGAGGAATTTCGAATGTATAGGCTTCCGACAGAGCATCTAAAACTGCTCGCTTATTGCAGATGTTTATTTGCTTTTGGCGCATCAATCTTAATCTTTTCCAGATAAAATCTTTTACGTCTTCTGCGTCATTAAAAGAGTTTTTCTTGGCGGTTTCGTCATTTATTTCAACATTTTGTGAGCGTTCGACCTCAAGAACAGTTACGTTCACCGTTACAGTCTTATTGCGAAGATCTTTGTTACTGAAGTCTTTGCTCAATGTGATTTCTTCTTGTTTTTGCTCTCCGACACGCATTCCCATTATGATTTGCCCAACTTCTCTTTCGAAAGAGTTTTGCGTCAATCCAACTCTGATAGAGGCATTATCTACGCAAAACTTTTTCAGTCGACTTTTCCCTATGAATGTTTCATAACTAAGCGACACAACGTCGCCAACGTCTATCGGCTGGTCAGTTGGGGTCAAAACTTTGAAGTTTTTACAGAATGCGCTGTAAGCTTCGTCAAACTCTTCTTGGGTAACTTCGCACACAACTTTTTCTACGTGAATTTCTTTGTGGTCAATTAGTTCAACCTTTGGCTGAATCTCCACTGACATTTCCACAACAAAGTCTTCATCTAGCGCGCTTGATTTAATTTCAAAACTAGGTCCCCTAACAAGGACCAATTTGTCTGTTTCTATAATATCTTTTTGAGCCTTTTTTAGGATATCTTCTATTACAGATGGCTTCGCTTGGTCGATGTAATGTTTCTTCACGACATCTAGCGGCACCTTTCCTTTTCGAAAGCCGTCCATTTTAACTGTTGCTGCCTTCTTGACGATCCATTCGTCAATTTTTTCAGTGATTTCAGATAATGTAATCGTTATCGTATAGGTTCGAGATAAAGACGAGTGCTCTTTTTTGTCGATTTGCATATTTATACCTTACTTGCCCATATTGGTACGGCCGAAGGGACTTGAACCCCCATGACTTTCGCCACCAGGACCTAAACCTGGCGTGTCTACCAGTTTCACCACGGCCGCCTATGCCATATGAGAGACTTTAGCAAAAGAGCTTAAGTCTCTCAATATATAGATTACAAAGTTTCAGAATTGCTCATGTTAATGAACAACGTTTGCGGGAACTGTTAGTTATGGTTTGCTGGAACTCTTATTTCTATGCTACGAGCAATATCTGGCGCGCTTAATATTAACATTCGACTAATGTCGTATCTTCAAAATGTGAACTGCAACAGCTGATGCGGTATCATGCAATGGCGGAGAGAGGTCGTCAATTAAAGTAGCCTTTGAAAGGCGTGACAGACATTAGCCCCTTCGCTTGTGTTGTCTGTCTCTGCCAGCTTAGGAATTTAACATAATTTAAACGCAAGAATCGACAGACATGAGTAGAAGCTTAATATCTTCTGACAAACAACCATCCCAAAAGAAACGATGATCACATTGCTTGAATTTGTACATGGTCGTCATAAGGTCGAAAAAGTACGTGGCCTTGAGATTATATCCCCAGTAATTGAAATTCACGCCAGGAATGCGATACGGGATCGTTGGGATTGCTTTGAGTTTTTTTTTTCCTGAACACAAAAGTACGTAGGGGACAAAGTGACGTGCTCCAAACTTTTCGCCCAGGGCTGGATAAAGTTTATGTTGTCTAATAAAATCTTTGGTCCATGCTATGAGTTGTTCCCCGAACTCTGCATTTTGACTCAATGAGCCAATAATAACTGGAGTATCCGGATCTGCGGTCGCTTGTGCTGCGTCGTTAGCATCGAAACATCCGAAGGCATGCGCCATTAGGTAGAATGCAAGTGCATTGGAGGCGGATTTATAGTCGTGACCATTAACTAGCGAGGGAAGGTTTTGAAAAATCTGGTTCAACTTGTATGTATTGCTTAGACTTGTTTCTCTCAGCGATTCCGGGAGCAAGGCGATTGCTTCCGCTGCGTTTTGTTTTACTTCTGCTATTGCTCTTTCCAGTCCCTGAGGAGACTCTTCGTTCAACGGAAGAAAGGCGTATTGTAGCAATGTGCCGGCGTGAATTTTTTGATCGCCAACTCCGCAAATGAGTGTAAGGGCTCCTAGGAACGTTTTCATATACTTTTCCATGACTTCTATCGTGCTAAACCAAATGCAGCAACAATACCGCGCATTGTGTGATCATGCAAGAGGGGTCGTTTTGATGTGATGACATTTAGCCAATCATATTCATCCCTCCCTTTAGAGCAGCAATCACCCCACCTTGTGTTGTCGACATCAGGCTGCCGTCAAGCGTTGCCTGAAGTCCGCAATATTTGCCTTCTACGGTACCCTTGCACTCCACCGTCAACCCTTCCATCGTTGCGCCAAGGGTCGCTTTTGCGCCCCAGTTCAATCCTTCGCCACTCCACCCCAATTGCGCTTTTTGATTAATATTCAAGCCTTCTATGTTGTGGTCCATTGTGGCCTTTTGGTTGATGTTCATCCCTTCCGTAATCACATCCATTGTTGCTTTTTCCGTAATGTTCTTAGTCGCGGTGATTTTGACTTCCCCCGTAGCACTCAGCTCAATATCTTTCGTTGCAGTTAATGTGATTGACGCTTGCGACGTTAATGCAATGTCTTTCTGCGCAGTAACGGTTAGTCCTGCATCTGTTGTTATTGAAATGTCCTTCTTGGCAGTGATCGTCATTTCGCCGTCGTCAAAGTTCATTATGTAATTGCCTTTTTTCAGGGTAATTACTTCATCTCCGTCCTCTAGTTCAATGGTTAGAGACCCTTTTTTCAAAGCAATTGAATAATTACCCTCTTCTATGGAAGTTTTTTTCTCGCCTTTGGTAATCGTCGTTTCGAGCAATCCATCCGTAATTTGTAGCTGATTGGTGGTTTTCTCACCTTCTTGCTTCACCAAAAATATATTTTCATTCGCGATTGACGACAGCTCGAAATTTTTAGTCGCATTAAATGTGATTTTCTCGTTCTCATCAGTATCATCAAAGCTCATGAGATTTGCATTTGCATCTTTTTCTGGGGACGTTTTTGTCTTAAGCATCATAATGCGCGGTTCGCCAGGAACTTCCTCCGGCATTTTATTCTCACCGTTATATAAGCATCCAATTATGACAGGAAGGTCCGGATTGCCGTTTTCAAATGTTACGACCACTTCCATTCCAATGCGTGGAATAAAGGCAAAGCCGAAGCCGTTCCCAGCCCATCCTTGCATGCATCTGACAGGACAAGAATTTTCGCCGTCATACTCGCCTTCTTTATCCCAGTTGAACTGCACAAACACGCGTCCTTCTTCATCGCAGTGAATTTCTTTATCGCTTGGTCCTACGACAACAGCTGTTTGAAAGCCGTACGCTTTGGGCTTTGGTGTGTTTCTCAGCGGAGCAAAAGGAATGTCAAACGGCAATGCTGTGAATTTATTTGAATACCGGAGGTAGCGTTCATTGCGATTTCCTGTTGGACTTGAGAACGCGATTTCATGTTCTACAGCGTGGATTAAATATTTTTGATTCAAGTCGCTGCGAACGTGCTTTTCGAGTTTAAATACGGAGCCAGCAAAAA
>JAISCJ010000058.1 GCA_031265645.1 Holosporales bacterium
CCGTGCCTCTATGCTAGCTCCTCCTGGGTAAGGTAATCCAATCAGCCGCGCGACTTTGTCGAAAGCTTCTCCGACAGAATCATCAAGCGTATTTCCTAACAATTTATATTTCTTTAAGCCATAAACTTCCACAAGCTGGCAATGTCCTCCTGAAATTAGCAGCAACAGGTATGGGTAGGTCACGTTATCAGACATCCTACAAACGTGTGCATGTCCCTCAATGTGGTTTACCGCAATAAATGGTTTGTCGTAAGCAACAGCTAAAACTTTTGCTGCAATTGCGCCAACCATAACGCCGCCAATCAGCCCTGGCCCGCAAGTTGCTGCGATCGCATCGATTTGAGCAAGGGAAAGATTCGCGGAAGACAGGGCTTTTTCTATTACAGGAAAAAGTAGCGATTCGTGTGCGCGTGCTGCAATTTCCGGAACAACGCCACCATATTCGGCATGCAAGTCAATTTGCGAATGAATAATATTAGAGCAAATTGGATTCTCTTTAGACGAAGACACAACAGCTGCTGCTGTTTCATCGCAGCTGGTTTCTATTCCTAGCACATATGCCGTCATGATTCCTCTATCAGAACGCAAGCTTTATGGCTCCACATTATCACCATTTTTGAGTACAATCACGCGCGGACACCTTGCAGCAAGCGGTATTTGTGCGCAAAGGTATGTTTTTGACCTGCTGGTATGATTGAAAGGTCATACTATGGTTGCAGAAGAGTGAGTGAAATTATATGTCGAGCCTGCCGTTTTTTTGTGATGAAAGCATGTTGCCTCCGCCTGGTGCGGATGTTGTGCTGGGTATGTCTGGAGGTGTCGACTCTTCGACAACGTGTGCAATTCTTCAATCGAATGGATGCATTGTGAATGGCGTATTTTTAAAATTATTCGATGCTAAATCTGTGGATAAAGCAGAGCAAGATGCGAAAAATGTAGGGACCCATCTAGGTGTTCACGTTGAAACAATCGATTATAGTGAACAATTTAATGAATTTGTTATCAAACCATTCGTTGAAGCGTATTGCGAAGGAGAGACGCCACTACCATGCGCTTTGTGCAATTACCACATAAAATTCGATGCCTTTTGCGGTTATGCTAAAAAAATTGGAGCGAAGTTTGTCGCAACAGGACACTATGCCCAAAAGAAGCAAATCCGCGGAGTCCCGGCGCTTTGTCCTGCGGAGGACAAAGGACGCGATCAAAGCTATTTTATGTTTGGAATATCGTCACAGCAGCTGGAAATGGCCGTGTTTCCTTTAGGGCGAGCCGTAAAATCTGACGTTAGAGCGCATGCGAAGGAACGAAATATTTTCGTATCACAAAAGCCAGACAGTCAGGATATATGCTTCTTATCCGAGTACAACGGATGCTATGCCACATTTATTCGTCATTTTTTGAAAAATAGTCCAAATTGTCAGTGGAAAATAGAACCAGGCCCAATTTTGGATGCGCACGGAAATAAGGTTGGTGAACACGAAGGAGCAATTCATTATACAATTGGGCAGAGGCGCGGGCTAGGAATATCCGCAGAGCACCCGTTGTACGTCTTCAAAATAGAGAATAATAATGTTCACGTTGGGCCATTGAGTCAGCTCGCCGTGAAAAAAGTGTTCGTAAAGAATTGCAATTACCACCTCTTGGCAACGACAGAACTTGGGCTTGAAGGCAATAATCCTACACGCGTTTTAACGCAATACCGATCTGCAATGCCACCGATTCCGGCTACATTTCAGTCGGTTGCACACGATGAAGCTGTTGTAATATTCGATGACCCGCAGAACGGTGTTTCTCCAGGACAAGCCGAAGTTTTTCGAGCTGCAGACGGAACCGTGCTCGGCGGGGGCTGGATAGTGCGGACAGAATAAAATGCGATACCCAGTATCAAGAACACTTTTTGTCCTGTTATTTTAATTAAACGTTTGCAAAAAATCATGAGTTTTTGAGGCGAGAATGGCAGGCGATTGCAGGCCATAATGTCCGTGAAAGAGCATGGAATAACGGCTGTTGCCGAGATTTTCGGGATTGCCAGATTTACATTGTCTCGGTGGATTAAGGATTTCAAAGCACGTGGGTGTTCTGCATTTAGTGTTGCCAAAGGGCGAGGACGTCCGCCGAAACTATCGGAACAACAGATGCAAGAATTGCAAATATATATTGAAGAAGTAGGCTCTACATTAACTTCATTGCAGCTTACCGTAGTAATAAAAGATAAGTTTGACATAACTGTCAATAAATCATCTGCCTATCGAATACTAAAACGCCTGAACTTCTCGTACATAACGCCTCGCCCCATTCATCACAAAAAAAACATCTGAACCCGCGGCAATAAAAAAATATAGACCAGACAATCGAAAAAAATCCGAATCATAAGGTTTTTTTCTTTGATGAAGCTCGGTTTGGAACACACTCAAAAGTAGGCCATGGTTGGTTTAAACGAGGAGTTAGAACTCGAGTAAAGGTTAAACTTGGATATAAAAATTTCTATGCATATGCAGCAGTTGCACCAAAAGAAGGTGATAATTTTTCGCCAATATTACCTAAAATTCATACTGTATGTCTGAACATATATTTAGCGAAAATGGCTGAAAAATATCCAAATCAA
>JAISCJ010000071.1 GCA_031265645.1 Holosporales bacterium
ACTTGTAGATTGGATGTGATCAATTCCCTCTATTCCTGCAAATGCTTCTTCTAGCTTCTTGGTTATTTGAGTCTCGACTATTTCTGGACCTGCGCCAGGCATAGTCATTTCGACAGTCACAGCTGGATGCTCGATACGAGGATATTGCTGTAGCGGGATTCTCTGACCAAGCACAACTCCGACCAACATTATAACGAGCGTCATCACCCAGGCGAACACAGGCCGCTTAATGCAAACTTCCGATAAACTCATTTTTCCCCTCTAATACATCTTGGCTGCTATGAAAACACCGTTTTTTTAAAAAAAATCTTTGTTTTCTCTATGAATTTGCCTAAACTATCGACCCATTATCTAAACAACCTTGCTATTTATTCATGAGACTGTTCATCTGACGGTTTTACAGCTTCGAGTTCAGGATCAGGCTCCATGTTGACGACCTTTACATAACGTCCATCAGATAGCCCTCTTTGCCCTGAAGTTACTACCACTTGCTTATCCTTTAGACCTGCGATTACTTCGATTCGTCCGCGCTCTCTTGAACCCGTTAAAATAGGCACACGACGCGCTTTTCCTCTATCGACGACCCACACATATTCTTGTTCTCCCATGCGTTCAACAGCCGACTCATCTATCGTGATTGTTTCGCCTTGAAGTCCGATTATGAGAGACACAGACGCGAACAATCCTGCTTTTAGAGCTCCGTCTTCGTTTGGAATACTAGCTCTTAACGCGACACAATTGGTCGAAGAGTCAACGTACGAATCAACAGCTTCAACCGTTCCTCTAAACACTCGGTCTTTATGCGCATCCACTCTCAGCTCTACAGACTGCCCAACTCCGACGTCATTCACGAACTTTCCAGGAACTCCAAATTTTACTTTTATTGGAGTTTGGTCCACAACCGTAACTAACTCCTGGTTTGGTTGGACGAATGCACCTTCGCAGATGTCTATAATACCGATAACACCTTCGAAAGGAGCTCTAATTTCTGTTCTTCGAAGTTGTGCTTCAGAGCTTTCCATTTTTGCTTTACCCGCATTCATTTCAGCGTGTGCCTTATCGTAATCTCGAATGCTTCCAGCGCCCGACGACCGAATCTTTTCTTGGCGCTCAAATTCCGCTTTAGCGGCCTCATATTGAGATTTATGCGCACGGAACTCTGCTTGATGAATATCGTCATCCAATTTTATCAGCAGCTCACCCTTCTTTACATTAGACCCTTCTATAAAGTGAATTTCCTTTATACACCCGCTCACCTCAGAATGGAGAATAACTGACGCATTCGCCTTCAGCTCTCCAATTGTGTCTATGTGCTTTGGCATCGTCGCGCTGAGTACTCGTTCTGCTTCAACAGTTACTTCGCGACTGTAATAATCATCTTCCTCGCGCGGTTGAGATCGTAACAGCCAAGTCGCGAATGAAATCAGCAGTGGCTTAGAAATGCGAACGAGCGCATATGTCGCGCCACCAACGAGAGAAAGAATGAGGGCCACTTTGACAAGAATCGCCCCCAATGTTTTCGTCTGCTCGCCCCCACCTGATGGGCTACCGACTTTTGGTAAATTTTCTTCTGATCTAGAAGCATCGTGTTCTTGCGTTATCGTAGTAACCTCTTCTTGCTTTGCCGCAGAAACCTCGCCATCATCGGATTCATCTAGTGTTAAAGATAAATCGCGTTGATTTTCAGTATTAGATTTGCCGTCAAAGGATTCTTCATTGCCGCATTCTAATTTGTCTTCAACCGCTGCGTCTGTAGGCTCATCGTCGACAACGCCTTCATCCTCGACAACATCGTCTTCAGATTGAATCATCTCGCTCGCTATGTCTGATGTTAGGTCCGAATTCAACTCTGCTGAAGTGTCTCTTTCCATGGCAACCGCAACTTCATCAGCGTCTGCAACCGAAATTTCCACAGCTTCCACATCTAAAGAGCGTCGCCCCCTTGGCTTTTTCACGTCCAAATCAGCGCCTTCTTCAAAATTTTGGATTCCAGCATCGACCGATTTTCTTCGTGTCGTTTTATCTTGTGTAGATTCGCCATTTGAGTTGTCTACTTTGTCCATATTCATTCCCCAAAATATATAAAAAATCTCAAAACCCTACACTGTAACCAGCGTGCGCGACGAACAACGCCCCCCCTCGTCCCCAGATACACATCGACACTTTCGGCACAACATGCCTGAAGTAATAGTATCACGTTTTATCATGGTATTCTCGATTATTTGCCAACGAAATCTCGACCCTTGCTCCAGCATGTCCAACCGCATCTTTTAATTCCATGATTCCTGCGTGTTCTGAAACAATTCTTAAAACAATTGACATCCCAAGTCCTGTACCTTTTGCTCTAGTTGTATAATAAGGCTCAAACAAACGCTCTCGCTTTTCTTCGGGAAACCCAGGGCCATTATCTTCAACCACGATAAATAGACGGTTTTGTTGTAACGATAAATCTACGACAATCAACCCTGTTTCTTGTTTGGGATTGTTTGGCTCCTCGCGCTCGCGAATTGCATTGACAGCATTTTGCAATAAATTTATCAATACTTGTGACATTTGCTGGCTGTCACAATGCCAAATTAAAAAAGGATGCGACGCTTTTAGATGAAACCGTATGTCAGGCGCAGCTTGATTTTGCATAAAGATTGCGTCTCTAACTAGCTGATTCATGTTAATTGGCTCCATGTTCGCTTCTGGCATGCGAGCAAACGCTGAAAATTCGCTAATAAGGTTTTCTATATGCGATACTTGCCGAATTATTGTGTCAATGCATTTTATAAACGTCTCAGGGTCGCTTCGTATTTCAGCACGATATTTGCGCTTCAGTCGCTCAGCAGCCAACTGAATTGGCGTTAGAGGATTTTTTACTTCATGTGCAATTTTTTTTGCGATATCAGACCATGCAGAATTTCGCTCGCTAATGATGAGGTCCTTATTTTGACGGTCCAATCTTTCGGTCATTTTATTGAATGATTTTATCAACTTATCTAACTCATTTTTAGGAGAAACGTCGGGAATTCGGACCGTGCAATCCCCCTCGCTAACTCGCTCCGCGGCCGCAATAAGTCGCGTGATTGGAGTCACAAGAATGTTTGCCAAGGAAATCCCCGTCCATGTTGCAGCCAATAATAATAGAATCGAAGACAGAGCAAATAACACTAATAAAACGATCTGGAATTGTTGTTGATTTTTAAGTAATTCATTATAATAACGCGTCGAATCTCTTGTTGTTGTTACATATTTTAAAATATTTTTGTCTATGCATTTGCTTATCCATAAATACATGACCGTGTTAGCGCGATTGCCTTCAATTTTTTTCATTGCTTGAACTTTTCCATTTTTCTCTTTAATAGCAACATCTCCAGCTTCGACCGCCATAAAGTCTTCTACTTTCGTGTCTTCTTTTGCTAAAAAATCCAACTCTAAAAAGATTGCCAAAGAAGAACTAATCGACGTCGACCTTTTATTGTTTGGATCTACGCAATACACAAATGCTTCGTCTAAATGCATTTTGTCTACTAATTCATCCAGTTCATCTCTACACCTATTATAGTCCTGGTGGGAGAATAGATCGAAGTTGCTTGCTGCAATTTTCGTGGCGAAATAATCTGCGTCGACTTTGATGTTTTTTATGTGTTCTTGTAAATAAAGCTCCGCTACGACGCTTGCTTCATTTAGGGTGTTTTGTACGGGTTGGCTAAACCAAACAGATACACCGGATTTAAAAAAAGTTATGGCCAATATTCCCATTAATATCGATGGCGTTATCGTAACCAAAGAAAACACGCTAATAATTGTTATGTGCAGTCTTGCACCAATCGCACCACGCTTTTGTTCCGCATACATGGCTCTGACGCGGTTCACGATTGTAAACGCAAGTGCGAATATTATCAACACGTCGAAGATCATGAAGGGCGCGACGGTGGATGTGCGCTTGGCTAGGGAAACGCCACCATAGCTGATTATTGCATAGGTTAGAAGTCCAGAGAAAATGGCAATGCCGCTAATAATAAACGGCAAGCGTCGCTCCATGAATGTATTTTCAAAAATTCTAAATATCTTTGATTTATTCGAACTACTCACGCTGGCTTGGCTCGTTTGTGCGGAAATGCCTAATTCTATAACACATCCAAATGTAGATGGGGAGTAATGTGCAATTTTATTAATAATCCAGTCAGCACATATAGGGATAACACATGAAACGTTGGATTATTTCGTCAAAAATTCGGAACATGGGCTAAAATTAAAGAAAAACGCTACGACTGGTCTATACCCCAAGCGCTGAATGGTTCCCTATTTTTATAGCGACGTTTCCCTCAGGACGCCCTGATCCTGTGTCGCAATTATTGGGGAACATTTTGCGATTTGGTCTATAACGTGCGTTATCCAGAAAAAGTGGATTTTTCTGAACATCGAAAGCCGGAGCTGTGTGGTACCATTTGCGCCTCACAAAATGCACCTGAAAGGTGATATTTTACAATGTAAGGACGACTGAGATACAAGCCAATGCAGCAATCAATTGTGTCTACAATAGAAACGCAACGCAGTTTTGTTGAAAAACTCATGCATAAAGTCGTTATCAGGTATCATTGTGGACGTCTGTGGAGCGTACTGCACTGGCCATCAAAAATATCAGCGATGTATTCATATCCTGTATATCTGTGGTCCGGCAATCTTAAGCATGGTTCAGTCATTTTAAGTGGTTTTTTTTCCGTTGTTGACGTTATTGGTGGACGCTACCAAAAATCTTGGGCTGTGCCGCAAGATCTTTTTGCTGATGATGAATATTTTACGAGTTATTTGTGTCAGTTTGGATGGCTCCGAGACTTAAAGGCTACGGGCGACATGTCTGCACGTCGTCTTGCACGACGCTTAATTGAACATTGGTACGATCAACGTTTACACACGAAAACGAAAAAGAAACTAAGGGGAAATGAATACATCGTACTGGCTGAACGGCTATCAAATTTTATCCTGTTGTACGATTTTTTTGGAGCAAGTGCAGATGATTCATTCAAAAGAGTTTTTTTTAAAAATATACAGATCGAGTACAGGGCGCTTCAAAAAAAATATGTAAAAAGGCCAAGGCTCGGAGCGCTGAAAACTTTAATCGAATTCAATATTTACTGTGAATATGACAAGGGCTTTTTCAGTGTTTTACTTGTTGAACTTGAAAATCAGTTACTATGTGCAAAATCTCAAATTCAGTCAAATTTTGTTGTAATTTGTGACATGTATCGGGATTTTTGTACCGCAATCGGAATCCGAAATGCACTAATTCAGTGGGAAAAATCATTCGTCGATAGGCAAACTCAAGCGTTCATGCGTTATCATTCCGCGTTTGGAAAAATTCAGGAATATTTATATGAAATAGCGCGGTTTATTCGTTTCTTTCGGCACAGCAACGGAAAGCTATGTCGCATATCCTCAACAAAATCAGGGTGCTTTTTTGAGCAAATTCTTTCTTCAGACGTTGATATTGCGCTATCTCAAGTTGAAAGCAATGCTACCTCTTCAGATGATGAACTGAATGGAATCTTGCGCCTGACGAACAAACAGTCTGTCTTGTTCATAAATTTGAGAAAAATTGACCAAACACTTCCAGATTCGAATCATATAGATAAACGCTTGAACAGCATGAATTGTGAATGGAGTTACCAGTCATTCGATGTCATTTGCGGAAGTTCAGTTGGAATTATTCATCAACCGAATAATCATGATACTCCTGATTATATTGAAAAGACTGTAGGATTAATCGATGACTATTTCAGCGAAACACTGCAAGACAGTCCCTTTTTTTCTGGCGTTGTAACAGACCTTGGTGAATCTTACGCGTTCAATAGAGAATTAACTTTGCAGAAAGATTCAGTGCA
>JAISCJ010000084.1 GCA_031265645.1 Holosporales bacterium
TCTGCCCAAATATACGTCATTTTGTGCAGAGAATGTGTGAAATTTATGCGCGAACTCTTTATGTGTCATTTTTTCACTGGAAATAGCAAATAATACGCGATAGAATAATCGAAAATCGGGGTTCACGATGTGATGTAACGATATAAAGAGCACAATTTGCCAAAACCTGAAAATTCAGAGTCATCTGGAGTGAGGCTTTCAATTGTGTGGACGAATAAAAATTACATGCGGCCAGAGTCGCAGGCAGAGTCGTTAGAAGACAGGGGGGTGGTATTATTAAAAGATGCTCCGTTAAGTAAATCAGATTTAGCGGAGAAACTAGGAAAGATATTGCTGCCCAGCTGAATAAGATTGCCAGAAAAGTCCTTAATGAATCAAAAGATGAGAAAACTATTCATAAAAAGCCAAAAAGCCAATTACAAAAATAGAAAATAAAAAGATACTCTAAACTAGCCGATCTATCTTCGCTTGGTAAAATTTCTCTGGCTGACAGAAAGGTGTTCCGCGCGTAAACCAGCGTTGCACGTAGTTGTCTCTAGGCCGGCTCGTAGCTATTCGCAATCTCTAGAAACATTAACTTTTATTTAATTATTTTACTTCATACTTTTTCTTGTAGGGGCAATCGCTAGACGTGAATGAGGCAGATTGTCCAAGATTTTGTAACTGAGCGGAGGGCTAACAATGAGAAACAAAGGACAAAATGATTTAAATGGGTTTTTTCCCACTGATAAAGAAATTTCTGTGAATAAAAGAAGGAAGTTACATGTTGCTATAGTCGTGGCATTATCTAGTTTTACAGAAGTTGTACTAGCAAATGAAGAAGAAAATCCAGTAGGAGATCGTTATGCTCAACGCTCTTATTTGCACTTTGAAAACCCCACAAGTCAAAAAGAGCGTGACGGTACCTTGGAAAATCCTGGGTTTATATGGTTGGATGGAACCTGTGTAAATATTGGACCTAATCCTTATGAATTTGATAATGTTGCGAAATATATAGGGAACGCTTGGAACGCTGCTTGTCGCGCTGAAAGTAGCGTATCTGGCGATACTATTTCGAATTGCGCCAATACCGCTTTTGCTGGAATAGAATTGGTATTTGAAGACAATTCTAAAGTATTTGATTTCGTAAGAAATTTACCTAAAAAACATGTATGCTTGTCGGTCGCAGGAGTACACGCACCTGTCGCTGGGGATATCTTGACTTCAGACGCACAAGACAAGCTGGAAAATAACGCTAACTTTTCTTTTGTGTCGTTGGGCTCTATTCGCTTATTGCAAAACTTGGCAGTTATTCCCGCTCCTCCTGCACCGCCTCCTGCACCTTATGTCATGCCAAATGGTACGTCGATATTTGGCGACTTGTTAAAGACAGAACTGCCAAAGATTATAAATGAGCGTAAATTAAACGAAAATACAGATAATCAAGTTGGAGGAGGGAGCAATTACTATAACGACACAGAGGGGCGCATTGTATATGAGCTTTTGAATCTTCCAACGAGTGGCCAAAATTTATTAGGATTAAATATAGACCGTATGTTAGCAATAGCTTCGCCACAGCAGAAGAAGCGAAACAAGCAGAAGGATCAATCAGCTAACTCAATATCACTAATTGCTTTACATATTTTTACCAAAAAAGATGCGTGCAAGTTGTGTGCAAAAGTTTTAATAGCACTATCAAAAGGAATGAATAATCTTGGAAAGAATCAAGGCTTACAATCTCATCTTTTTAACGCATTTTCAGGTCTGGACAGATTGGAATCCTTAACCAAACGTTTAGTGAATAGAGATACTCGATTTTTAGTAATCGTGCATTCAAACGAGCAGGATATAGAAGGGTTTGCCAATCGTAACTCACATGCTGATTGTTTAACAGGAACCGAAAACGTAAAAACAAAATCTCTATCATTTGAAAAGGATCTCAATCACGGACAAAAGATCATCTTTTGTAGACCAAGCAGAAGCACCAGCACTTGCAAACTAAAAGATGAAAAAGGCGAACGAATGCACAAAAAAGGCTGAGCAGTAACGGCACTAAAACCAAGCGAGCAACACGGAAAAACCTCCAACACTCCATCCCGTGCGCTCGCATTTTTTATTTCTGACAAAACAAATTCCTACTACAATAATGGCCATTCTGGCAAACAAAAATTTTGCCTCAATGATTCCATTTCGGCTCAATAATCCCATCCTTAATAGCTTTAAAAAACAGCAACATAAATCCTGAACACTCTTTTGGCAAAGGCTTCCCTGAAAGGTACTCTTTATATTTATAAGCGCAATTCCCCTCGTATAACAGTGACACTGCGTGACCATCATTATTTTCACAACAAAAAAGCAATAATGCATCGTCACGATTAAATGTAGCAAGCACACTAAGGGCACCTAACGAACCCATCACCGCTCCTCTGGAAAGGGCGATTTTTGTAACACGTTGCGATAATGGACAGCAAATTCCAGCACTACAAGTTACACCAGCAATATAATTAATAAAGCTAGCCTGCTCAGATTTAGAGTAAAAAAAATCGCAAGCGTTCTCCGAAGATAAAAACAGAAAAGAATTCAATAACGAAGCGTTTTGATCTTCGCACGAATCAATGTACTCGTTCACATGCACACTGTCCTGAGAAAGTAGATCTAGCGTAGGGCTCCTTTCCTCTATCTTCTCCAAGAAATTAGCAGCGTTGCTTAATAAATCATCAACAATGGCCGCACCATAATTAGCGGCAACTTTTCTAAATTCTCCAACACATGAAGCAAGCTCTTGTTGAGATATCCCCAAATACTCTTTACCATTCGCTTCTTCACTCTGCATCCCCGTTGCATAATCAACTATGCCCACACATACCACCACAGCCCCCAACACACGCTTTATCATATTACGAAAATTCATAACAACCTCCAAAAACGCTAAAAAACAACGAAACAATGCAAAACCGATAGAACCTGGACAGGACCCTATAAATCTCACGACTTTCCGTTTTACCTTATCCTGTGCTGTCCGACCTCTAAAAAGACATCCAACTGGCCGCAATGTATCGCATATAGTTCTTTTTCTGCAATATTTTTGTTCTAATATGAGGCAAGCCCTAGTGTTTTCGGAAGAAAAAAAACATCAAATGTTAAAAAACGATGAAACACGGTCAATCGAGCGTTAACGCTCACTCACGAGAATTCGCGGACCTGAGAATAAAATGCCCCGCCCGCGGCCTTCCATCGCCTCTGTATAGCTGTTCGCTTCGATATTTTTCAGAGTTGCGGTCTGCAAATGATTGGATTAAAATTAAATTCTTCTGCTTTATTTGATCAAGATTTACTTTTGCTCTTCAAAATTCTGTTAGTAATCGGCTGGCACTATGGCTTAAATGAAAATCCTGTTCCCCATGAAAGTCAAGAAGTGGCTACATCGCTGGTTGATACAATAATTGGCATTCGTGCTAAATGGGCGAGACATACGCTCAGTTCGAACGCCAACGTGCAATAAATGCCATGTTCGGAATTTGTGCAATTGGCGTGAATCTGAGTGATCGGCTGTGTATAACCATCTTGTGGGTCAAGGTTAGCTCTTTTCATCCCTTTCTCCTCAATATCCAATCTGACGCACACTACCATCACTTGGATTCAA
>JAISCJ010000085.1 GCA_031265645.1 Holosporales bacterium
ATACTTAATCAAAAGAAATTTCATGAGGCAGGTGATACTGCAAACAGAATTTTTTGCATTTATGTCGCAATTGGGCAAAAGCAATCCTCCGTTGCAAGATTCGTCAAAACACTAGAAGACAATAATGCGCTGGGCTACTCAATTGTGGTCGCTGCAACTGCGTCAGATTGCGCAGCGCTACAATATTTGGCGCCCTATGCAGGATGTGCTATGGGCGAATACTTTCGCGATCGCGGAATGCACGCCCTCGTTATATACGACGACTTGTCGAAGCACGCCGTTGCGTATCGCCAAATGTCGCTTTTGCTGCACCGTCCACCTGGACGCGAGGCTTACCCTGGTGACGTGTTTTACCTTCACTCGCGCTTGCTTGAGCGGGCGGCTAAGCTGAGTGACGCAACTGGCGGAGGGTCGCTGACGGCGCTTCCCATTATTGAGACTCAGGCGGGTGATGTATCAGCGTATATTCCAACCAATGTGATTTCAATCACAGATGGGCAAATCTTTTTGGAGACCGACTTGTTCTTCCAAGGTGTCAGACCAGCGGTGAACATTGGGATTTCTGTTAGTCGCGTAGGTTCCGCAGCGCAAACAAAGTCGATGAAACGAGTTTCCGGGCACGTAAAGCTTGACTTGGCGCAATACCGGGAAATGGCGGTTTTTTCGAAGTTCTCATCCGATTTAGACATCAATACACTTAACTTTTTAAAACGTGGAGAACGTTTAATTAGCGTGTTTAAACAGCCACAATTTAACCCTATGCCCAACGCTGAACAAGTCGCCGTGATCTACCTTGGCGCGAATGGATACCTTGATGCGCTTCCGCTGGATCAAATCGCGAAATTGGAAGAAAAATATCTGTATTTGCTCAGGTCTACACGACCGGATTTGTTGGCGATATTCGATCAAGATGCGGCCATCAGCGATGAGCAAAAGAAGAGTCTTAATGATTTTATAAATTCTTGCATTCGGGACTGGTGTAAGACGTAATTTTCGGTTGATGGTCGATAGCGTTTGGAGTCGACTCTGGTAGAGGACCGTTAATAAAGGAGCAATAGAACAATATGGCAAGTTTGCGAGATATAAAAAAGCGTGTAGCAAGTGTGCGATCCACGCATAAGCTTATCTCTGCAATGAAACTGATTGCGGCATCGCGCTTTCGGCAATCACTGCACTTGCTTCAATTTGCGCGTGATTACGAAAAGTCACTGGCGGATGTCCTGCGCACAGTTTTAAGCGATAAAGATAACTACCAAATATGTAAGCAGCTTTTGCCTTCGTATTTTTTCGATGAAATTCCTTCCAAGCCTTACGTTATTTGCGTTTTTGGTGCGCAAAAGGGGCTTTGCGGAAATTACAATCTTGCGGTAATAAAAGAGGCACTTGCGCTGGAAACACGCAACCAAGAGCACGTTTGTGAATTCGTTCCCATGACCTTAAAGACCGCTGAATATTTTACAAAGCATCGCCCAAAACAAGCTGAACCGCTAGCAGGCTTGGGTCATTTTCCGACAAACGCAACTTGCATGGAACTTGCGAACTACGTGTTTGAACATGTTCAAAAGTGGTACGCGAACGAAAATGTGGGGGCGGTCAGCATAGTGTGCGGTAAATTTATTAACACGTTAAACCAAGATGTTGAGTCATTCGACTTATATCCAATCCGTATAATTGCGTCACAAAACATTGCAGAAAAAGCCCAACAAGGCCTCACCGAAAAAACTCAAAGCACACTCGGCTTTCGCTTAATTGAGCCTTCAGTTGAGGTTGTTGTCGAAAAAATATTCAAAAAGCTAGTTCTGACCAGGCTTTATAAGGCTTTCCTTGAGGCAGAGACATGTGAATATGCGGCTCGAATGACTATGATGGATAGTTCTAAGCGAAACGCAGAAGAGCTGATTGATAAACTTAGCCTGCAGTATAATCGCACCAGGCAAGCCAATATTACGAATGAATTAATTGAAATTATTGCTGGAACGGCAACTCACGGCTAGCAGTTTATAACATTCCAACATATCAATCTTATACTAATGTCTGTCAATTCTTACCTTTAATTTATGTTAATGTTTTTGAGCTGGTGGAGACAAATGTTAATACCTATTGCAAAAGTGGGAAATTGCTAAAAAACTGCTAGCCTTAAATGCGTACGTGCTAACCAATGCTCGGAATTGGATTCAGTGAATAGCAACCGATGAACGCATTGCTTTCAATCGACGTTAAGTGCCCAAATGTGCAACTTTGAAGAGAAGAGCAGTACTCAAAAGCATTACTTTGAATCCTAGTAACTAAAGGACAATTCACGCTAACTAGCTCATTGCACCGAGAAAATGTAATTGAAGGAATGGACGTTATATTGGGTAACGTTACCTTCAAAAGGCAATAACATTCTCGAAATGCATCGGGTCCAATGCTTGTGATGTTAAGGTTGACTTCGTTTAAGATTTCCCCAATCGTACAAAGCTTCCCGCATCCGTAAAAGCAACGGTCGGGTAACGACGTAAGGTTTGACATCTTTGATAAATTTATCAATTCCTTTGAATCCATAAATCCAGCATATTCAATAGATGTTAATTGCCCAAAGTTCGCGTGACCAAAGGCATAGCAATAAAGAAAAGCCTCCTCGCCAACACTAGTAACTAAGGGACAATCCATATTTGCTAGTGCGGAACATGAACGGAATGCCTTCGCAAGAATGGATGTAACTGTTCCAAATTTACAACATTGAAGGGACGTACAGCTATGAAACGCATTGCTTTCTACGGTTGTACCCCAGCTTGGAACGATTATGCACTCGAGTTTGTTCTGCTGCTTTGCCAAGTTTTGTATTGCCGTGCGCAGGGAATCAGTCATTGTGCCATCGAACATTGCGATAACTTTTAGATTCACGTAATTCGCAAAATTGAATCCTGCAGGCGTGTAATTTTTCACTAAAAATAGAGTTTCAATGTCTGTTCCGACGTCAGAAGTATCGTAAACATCAATCAAAACTCGAGTAAGAGGCTGCGAGGATAATTCGGCTACGGTGGTATTATTTTCAGATAAGTAGGCATAAAACTCCGGAAGCAATTCCGGAAGCAGTTCCGGAAAACGTGAGCACAACTCGTTTCGCCATGCGATAATTTCCTGCTTTGCAATTTCAAGGTGCTCGTGGATGCAATCGAAGTTATTTCCCAGATTCGTATATAATGGTGTATTTACCGCTTTAATTATTGCAGAATTACTTGCGATGCATTCTTGAGCCGCACCAATTCTAGCAAGAGGGGATTCGAGTGATGAATGCAATTGAGGAGTGATGGCAAGGACGCCAATGAGATAGGCTGCGTGTTTTATTAGGCTGTGGTTTTTGCGAATCGACGCAATTTGCGCTTTGCCAGCGCATAAAACTTTTCGTACGCACCCGGCAGAATGAGCATCTGTCTGAAAATTGATCTCGCACATAGCGAAAGTTTTGGACAAAATTCGGGTATGATGGAAATACAGCGGCATAGTTCTCATAAGTACTACTAAGTAGTGATATAGAAATAATTACATATACTAAAGAAAAAAAAGCCCCCGCAAATAAATTCCCTCACCTCGATTCTTTGCGAATTGATTTTGATATGCCGTTTCATAAACTAAGTGCAACACCAGGTCACGCAGTTCTAACCCAAACGGGATGAGATTCGAACGTTTTATTAATGTTTTTATTTTAGAATTATAGATATGGAATAACGTATGTAATGATTATCAAATGTTAAGAACATGTTTTACTCGTAGCCTCTTATATAGCGTCTTTTGGTGTTGTGCAGGAAGCTTTGCAACAGTAACTATCGACGAAGTGCGAACTCGTTTTAGCGATCTAAAGGGCATTGCTGAAAGCAGTGATCCATCTGTCGTAAATAGATTCGAATTGCTTCTATCTATTTTTAATGATCAAACCATAACGGACGCAATTCAGTCATATAATTTGAAAAGCATATTAACGCACCTAGGCATTGAACATTGCGATAAAGATGATTCATGTCTCACGGAATTATTGAGTCGGATTGATGAGTTAGGCAATCCCGCTGTTCCTACCGGCTATCAAGGCAGCCCAGTTGGATTTGCAACCGTCCACAGCATCCTGAACAGAATCACAAAATTCGTGATAGATGGCGTGATACAAAATGGGATTGGAGCACCGTCAGATACAAGTCTAATAGACGGAAATACACTGTGGTCCCGGTTAAACTGGGTGTTAGATCAGGTACAAAACTTGGAAGGGACGGCTGAACAGGAATCATTAAAAAAAATACTCGGCTTTCATGGCGATGATTTTTCGACCGAACCATATACTGTCAGTTCATTGTGGCGATTAATTCAACGTTGTTTAGATGGAACCTTATGCCTAGTAAATGTAGATTTAATTGCAACAAAGGAAGATGAAAACCTCATTGCTGGGGTGCTTAATTTGAATCAGATCCTTAATTCTTTGTGCAATTCAATATACATTAATGCAGATGCAGCAACAATTCTAATTAGTGCATCTTCATTATTAACAACATCACGGTATATATATAATTTATTGGTAGATTATGTCAACGATGTGCAAATTGCAAGCCCCAATCTCGACATTAACACTTTAGATTCAGCATTAAGTCAAGCAAATAGCGCAATAAACAGTGTGAAATCGGCCCCTGTGGAACTGACTCAAATTGTGCGGCAAGCTATGTATGAATGGCCGCGCTTGTTGGCTCGTGTCATGGCTGCAACAAATGATCGCATTAAGTCGAACTATGTGGGCTTACCAGTGCTTTCTGGCATGACATTGATGAACACTCTATATAACATTTGCCGAGTTGTGCACGTGGACCCAATTCTGAAAAAACTGGGACGAAATCTTGATGCGCCTGTGACGACAGTTTTAAGCAAAATAAACAAGATTTGCATCGAATCTGGCCCTTCAGCAGCTGATTATAAAGTAAATACGCTAATGCTATTGTACTACCTGCTTGATGCATATCCAATTATTGGAGAGTTAGAAGGACCTGATTCAACGCCATTTTTCAGTTACCTTGATGAAAAAGTAGGAAGTGCTGCAGCAATCAGGCAAGAGAGTCTGCAACAGCCTGAACCTGGGCAACAGCCTGAACCTGAGTCGGAGCCGGAGCAGACAGACCCTGAGCAGACAGAGCCTGAGCAGACAGACCCTGAGCAGACAGACCCTGAGCAGACAGAGCCTGAGCAGACAGAGCCTGAGCAGACAGATCCTGAGCAGACAGACCCTGAGCAGACAGATCCTGAGCAGACAGATCCTGAGCAGACAGACCCTGAGCAGACAGATCCTGAGCAGACAGATCCTGAGCAGACAGATCCTGAGCAGACAGACCCTGAGCAGACAGATCCTGAGCAGACAGATCCT
>JAISCJ010000043.1 GCA_031265645.1 Holosporales bacterium
AAAGCTTCCATCTGATCTGACTGGGGCAGTGATGAATTGTGGAGATAATACAATCATTAGAGGAGGCCCGTTCAAATTTCATACGCTCGTAAAAGCGATTGAACTAACTATGACGGACAAGGATGGATTGGTGCTCATCCAAATACGTTCTGATGGTGGAAAGGCCTTTCTCATTGATGGTAATGTTGATCCATTAAAAAAAGAAGTCTCCCTTCGAACCTGTGGATGCGTATCATTATCGCCATATCAAGGGAAAAAGTTGATCCAATAAAGCGGGCGTTGCGCCCGCCTTTAGCTCCGCGATTTAGTGTCATGGCTATTGAGGATTTTGATCATTAGGGTCAAGATCGTCATCGGGGTTTTCGTTTACGATCGTACCGATGAAGTTGTCTCGTGCTCCTGGAGCAAAGATTATTGTGGTGGTGCCAAATCTTGTGATTTCGCCGTTATCTATGAGTTGTCCGATCAGAGGAGGAAGGTCCTGTGAAAGGTTGTTGTTGGCGCACTCTCCGCTCATCGTTAAAATTGGCAGTAATGAGAATTTTATGAATTTCATGAAAGACACCGCTTCGTATCAATCTAATCTATCGTAATAATGGCACCTGGCAACGTTGTGAGTCAACAGGCGTCATTTAGTAAGTGCAGGGCCGACGCATGAAATTTTGAAAAAAGCTTATTTGGCGCTATAAAGCGGGTAATGTTTTTGTTTATTTTGTAGCATTCACCATGAGATTGATGATGCTTTTTATGGATTTTTTTGAAAGTCGATGACCTGCAAACAGGTCCATGTTGAGAAAATGGGCGTTGGCAATTTTAGTAAAGACTAGGGATAAAAAGGACAAGTCTATGAAATCTTTGATGCGCAAGAATGCTATGTCTATAACTCATTTTGTCAAATGTCTCAAGCAAATATATTGTGCGTAGGCCCGTGCAACTTCAAAACTGGTTATTTTTTTCAGAAAACAAATTTGTTAAAATGAAAGTTTTTACGAAAATATTGATTTTCGTTCCCAAAGAAGAGTATAAACAACCTCGGGTAGTGTTTATTTTGTTGTGAGGGTTTTTATGAAGAAGTTTGTTAAGAATGCGTTGTTATCAGCAATTGTTGGCGTTGTTTGTAACTGTGATGCTGTTAGGTTTGCTCCGTACGACAGTATCTACCTCGTTAAGTCTGAAGTACAAGAAGGGGTTGTTGATGTATCGCCAATAACTTCGCTAGGCTCTGATAGTCTTTTTCATGGATATGGCCACGGAGACTACTGTAAAGCGATGTCACTGCCTGAGGTTAGTCGCACGACCATGCCAAAAGGAACTGTCATGGAAAACGGTAGTTTATTGGACACAGTTGTTACCTGTTCTGGACGCTTTACAATCCGACCAACTGTTGTAAGTTTTCACGCTCTAATGCTGGCTGATTTAACCATAGAGGTTCCACCAATGTGTCAGGAGCTCCACCTATGGCCAATTTCGGAAGGAAAGCCTTTCTTTCTTGATGGGAAGATAAATGCAAAAGAAGGGCAACTCAGTTTGAAGATTTTTGATGCACAAGTTGAAATTAAAAGTCTCTGCAAAATCTGCGTACCATCGTGATATCACTTGCAGAACCAGCCCGAGGGAAGGATCTCCTCCTTCCTTTTTGATTGATTCATTTTGCGCTGCCGTCGATGTGTAATTATTCTGGTAGTTTTACGTCGTCGTTGGTTTTTGTGTATGTATGATTATTTGGAAAGAAGCAAGCCCCACCATCTATTCTGATTTCGCGTGTCTTTCCTTCTGGAGAAATGATTGTGAATGTCCCTTTTTCCTCTAATTTTTCACATTTACCACAATGGGCACAGTACGTGTCTAGTATCCAAGACTCTGCGATAGTAGACCAAGCGACGTACGTCTTGTCTTCATCGGTAATAATAGGTGTAAGACCTTCGCCAAGGCGGCAGTATCCTATTTCACCTTTACTAGTTGCATACGATGCTGGCTGCGGTTCTTTCATTTCGCAAACATCACTGCTGTACCCACTCTTTGCTAGAAAAATGCACACTAGCAACTTCACATAAGCCATAAACGACCTGACTGTCCTTCCCTCAACATTCTTGATTGTCACATGTAAAATTTGTGGCTGTCAATTGTGGATGTTCTGCGGTATAGGGCCTACGCATGAGATATTTGCTTAAGACATTTGACAAAACGAGTCAGAAACATAGCATTCCTGCGCATCAATGATTTAATAGGTTTGTTCTTTTTATCCTTAGCTCCAACTAAAATTGCCCGCGCCCATTTTCTCAACATATCCAATCTTATGCGGCATTGTCGTTTCGTACTGATCTTTTTTTCTTTTTTCATTTTTTTTTATGTTTGAGCATCCGTTTTCGGCTTTTTGTGAGTTCTCTTCTACTTTTTTAAAGAGTGTTCGTCCACATATATACGAGACTGCTTCACAGTTTTTGAAAGCTATAAAGTTAGTACAATATGAATAAAGTCGTGTATAATAGCAATGAGGATGGACGTACACGCTAGAGGTTAGGACAACGCGATGAAAAGCTGGGCGAAGATATGTATCGGTGTAGGCATTGTGCTTCTATTGATGTCGTTAAGCATTAATATCACATATTGGTCCGGAGACTCCGCTCCAGAAAAAGTAAACTCCGTTCCCAAAAAAGAAGAAAATGCTAAATCATTTATACCCAAGCCCGTTCTTGACGCAATAAAGAGTCATGAAGTTCTTGAAGCAGCTAGAAAACAAGCACAGAACGAAGGAGGCGTCGAATATAATATGAAAGTGGTGGTGTTGGCCGCTCCTGATGACGAATTGGCAGGAAAAACTTTGGCAGAACACGAAGGGGAGTACTACAAAAAACGATACATCGAAAAGAAAGATGAATTGAAAAAAGTCTACGAGCAATTTCTAGGAACATATAAAACAGCAATTAAAGACAACGAAGTCTTAGAGAAACGTTTGCGTGGAATACAAGAACAGGAAGATGAATTCGAGAGTTTTATGGGATCCTACGCTAAGCAGAATTGCGAACTATACGGAAGGTCCAGTTTGTACCATTATTATGCAGCATTAATTGATTTGATTGACTTGCGGATAAGACATTTAAAGATACATACGAAAGAGTTTGAGTGAAAGAAGAAGATGATGCATGTGTTGCACAGGCTTGAATCTGTAGCCAGTTTAACGTAACGCTATTTTTGACGTTTATCCTTCTTCTTCTTGCATTTGTCTTTAATTTTCGCACAGCCGGTTTCTGCTTTTTGTGAGTTCTCTGCCACTTTTTTGAAGACTGTTTCGAGCACCTTAAATGCTACACCGAAGATGATTTTGACCATGTTATTTGCCTCGCAATTTTTTGATTATTTTGAGAATGGTTACGCCAATAATCAGCGCTCCTCCAGAAACTGAAAATGGGTGTTCGTGAACTGTTTGGAACAGAAGATGATCCAGCGTATCTGTGTGTTGTACAGCTGTAGTTGTCGCTTCATCGATAGATTTTATCGCTGTAAGCGTGTCTGTTTTTGTATTTTCTGTCATAGATAAGCTCTCCTTAACCACCCTTTTAAAAATTTGTTCTGGTTTGTATTTGTTGCTGCTAAATTTCGATAAACACCAGCTGCCTCAGACTTTATTGCCGTTAACAGCATGTCCACATTGGCTAAGTCAACCGCTTGTTTTGTCATTGGGCCAAGAACACCGTCATCAACAAGTTTAGCGCCAAGGCATTGCAAGGCTCGTTGCAAAATCTGGACGGCACGCTTCTGCCCCATATTTACTGAGAGGTCGAAAACTTTTGTTGCTAAACGATCGTCAAAATATTGATATGGCTCCCAAAAATCGCGTTGGTAAATTTCAATTGCCTGCTCTTTTGTTAAATTTGCGATATCCAGATCAGGATAACTTTTTTGCGAAATCCCGAACTTCGTTACGCCGCCAGAATCCTGCGAATCATCACTAAATCCGCCCTCATTCTTCATTACAAATTTAATTGCTTTTGCAAAATCGCCCATCGTTCACCTCAAGTTCATTGATCTCTTGTTCTGCTAACCTTATGCGTTCTTCCAATCTCGCGATTCTTTCAGACACATCAATCCGCCGTTTAATCCATGCATCATGAAATTTCACTTTATGATTCAGTTCCATGTAGCCAACTGCCAGCGCCACAATCTGCGTAATCAAAACTGGCCAAATTGGTGACTTAAAGTCCAAACGCATGCATTAAAATAATTATCCTTTTCTAAATATAATCTTCGCTTTTTTTCTGAAAGTGGTCCTTTTGCCTTTTTTACAGGACGTACTTGTTCTAAAAAATTACTCAAATCCCAAAATTGTATAGAAACACTTCAATTATAACGCTACAGTAAACTGAAACGCCCACTGGGAATCGCCCCTCAAATAAACGGAAAGAATGAAAATTATTGGATTTATTGCAAGCCCGCGCCAAGCAGGCAACACAGCTTGGACAGTTAACAAAATATTAGAAAGTGCTAAAGAGCAAGGTGCTGAAACGCAATCTTGGTATTGTAGCGCCAATGATAAGCCATGCCAAAGTTGCTTTGCCTGCAGGCAAGGCGATATACGCGGGCAAAGCGGCCTGAGGTACGTCATCAATGACAATATCTCTAAAGTTTATGAAGCTCTTGTGGATGCTGATGTACTTGTTTTTGGCATACCTATTTATATGGGACAAATGAGTGCTCAGGCGAAGATATTTACGGATAGGCTGTTTGGCTCACGGCTATACCAGCCGCG
>JAISCJ010000078.1 GCA_031265645.1 Holosporales bacterium
AGCCTTAAAAAATTTATTTGTGATCTATTTCAAATATGCAGACTTTGATATCATCAATATGTTGGGACATAGCCAAGCGGTAAGGCAACGGTTTTTGGTACCGTCATCCCTAGGTTCGAATCCTAGTGTCCCAGCCAATGCGGTGTTGACACCGAGACTATGGGCAAAATTTAAGTAAAAAATAGTGGAGAAAACCCCAGGATCTGCAGGCTTTAGCGGTCGATTGGATTATATGAAAATTGTATCAAGTAGTCTTCGCAGACCACATTTAGGGTATTTTTAGCTAAAAAGTAGTCTCCGTTCTCGGTTGCTTATTGTCTGGATTTGGTCTCGGAATTAAGCCCGGAAAGTCGCACAGCCATTAGGTTTTGTGGCAACCGAGACCAAGTTACCCCCCGGAAACCACATGTAGCAAGAAAAAAATCCAAGATAAGCAAGTTGTACGGCACGGGAACAATCGTGGATAATGGGCAATCATTCTCACAGATTCACAGAGATAACGCTACCAATCACCACATTTGTTTAGTTCCGGTATATGACGTCACTCCACGTTATACCTTCTGTGTTTGTAGCACTATATGCCCGGTCAGCAAGTTCATAATTTGCGACAAATGCGCACAGTTTTGTAAGAATTTTCAGTGCATCCACGTCACCACAATAAGCAAAGCATCCAAGGTGCGTAAAACTCGACGCTAGATGTGACTGCTTCTGGCAATCACGCTTCGCAGAATTAAGACAATGCAATCTGGCATCTCGCAGTGGTTCCTGAGCTACATCATCAGCTAGTGGATCAAAGCGCCAATTCATATACTAAGTGCAACACAGGGTAAAAAGCAAGCCGATCATGTACATTTTATGATACATCGGCCAAAAAACACCGCCAAAAGCGGCGGCCCAGTTCCACGTTAGCTTTCCCGCGCGAACCTTCTTGAAAGCCTTTGCATAATATGAATTTGCAAGCATTTTTGCTGTTGGTGGCTCAGCCGTGCTCCAGCCTTCAGCCAAGCAAATGACTGCCTCTCTCCGCCATTGCATGATCCCGCATCAGCTGTTGCAGTTCACATTTTGAAGATACGACATTGTTGAAAGGTTAATGCCGATACATATGTTATGCCGATATAGAAGACTTTAAAGTCTCTAAGTCGTGGGCAAATTCTGCATTTTTGTCGCATAATTCAAGTACTTTCTTCACGGCATATATCACTGTAGTGTGATCTCGTCCTCCAAATTTTCTTCCAATTTCAGGTAATGATTTTTCCGTAAATTCTTTGCTTAGGTACATGGCTACCTGACGGGGGCGAGCTATCGAACGGGCGCGCTTGGAAGACAGTAGATCAGATGTTTTTATGCAAAAGAATTCACTAACGCGCTGTTGAATGTCTTCTATTGAAATAAAGCGTTCATTTGATCGCAACATGTCCCTTAAAACTTCCTGAGTTGATTCTAATGTTATATCGCGTCCCACCAAATAAGCGTGAGCCATGATTCTGTTTAGAGCCCCTTCAAGTTCACGAACGTTTGAGGAAATTTTGGTAGCAAGAAAATCTAAAACGTCTTTTTCTACTTTAAGGTTTAAGGCCTCTGCTTTCGACTGAAGAATGCCTAAACGAAGTTCGTATGTAGTTGGATGAATGTCCGCAACTAAACCCCAACTAAGGCGTGATTTAAGGCGTTCTCCGATATTATCCAGATCCGAGGGCGATTTATCTGCGGAAATGATAATTTGCCGATTGTTGTCTACAAGGGCATTAAACGTATGGAAAAACTCTTCTTGAGTGGTTTCTTTGCCGCCAATAAACTGAAAATCGTCAATCATAAGAACATCAACAGAACGGAACTGCTCTTTAAAGGCCATTGTGTCGTGGTATCGGATTGCGCGGATAAACTGGTACATAAATTTTTCAGCAGTCATATACACAACTCGGCGCGTTGGATTATCCTTTGAAATTTTCCATGCGATAGCGTGCATTAGGTGAGTTTTACCTAATCCCACGCCTCCATACAAAAATAATGGGTTGAATTGCACAAGAGTTGATTCTGCTACGCGGGTTGCTGCAGCATAGGCGAACTCGTTTGGCTTTCCTACGACAAAACTTTCGAAAGTAAACCGTGGATCTAAGCAATTTTCATAATCTTGATCTTTGGTAGAGCTGGTTTCCTTTTTATCAGTTGATGACAACGATTTTTCCGATTGATTAACTAAAGTGAGGGTATCTTTATCGGTGGATAAATCGTCTGATTTTTCAAAATCGATCATTATATCTATAGATACAAGCTCAGGTATATATTTTTTACAAGAGGAAAGTAGTACTTGGCTATACTGAGTCAATAAACGATCTTTTACTATACGTTGGGGCGTGCGCATAAGCAAAAAACCATTGGCAATGCTTATTGGTGATACTTTTTCAAACCAACTGTGACAACAGCCTGCGCCGACATTGTGTGCAATATCAGCTAATATGTGTCCCCACAGGCAATTTATGTCCATGTCTGTTGCTTGTCCGGATGATTCACGTTTGGGCATGGCTTCTTCGCGGTATCGCACTCTAAGAGTCGATCATAATACAACTTTTGACGGTTTCGGTACTATTTTTTATTTTCGCCGCATGCGTTGATAACGTGGGACTTATGAGTGAAGGATAAAGCTGTTCTCAGGCTAAATTATGATATACATTGAGGTACTTGATATTGATTGCCGTAGTTTAAATTATACTTCCTTCGAGTTGAGTGGATGTTCTCTCCTGTTGATTATTTTTTACGATATAATGTCCCATCAGGAAAAACTGATGGATTCACCAACAATGAGTGTTCTTGAAAAGCCTAATGACGACCGCTTTAGTTCTGGGCCTACGAGGAAAATCCCTAATTGGTCAAACCATAAAATCGACGAGATGTTACTTGGCCGTCAGCACAGGGGGCCAACGGGCTTAGCTGCGATTCATCGATTATTAGCATTATTGCGAGATGTTTTAGATATTCCAGAAACACATAAAATCGCGTTAGTGAATGGTGGCGCGACGGGAGCGACAGAATTTGCTATGTGGAATTTATTAGGAGAGCGTCCTGTAGACGTATTCTCGTATGGAATATTTGGTGATCACTGGGCCCATGACGTATTAAGCGAACTGAAAATTAGACCTGTTCATAATTTTTCTGCACCAATTGGACTGTTGCCAGATTTTGAGAGATATAATCAGGCGCATGATTGTGTATTTGTGTTGCACGACACTCCGTCTGGGGTTTTTGTTCCGAATGTGGATTGGATTCATTCAGATCACGATGGTGTTGTCATTTGTGATGTGACATCGAGTGTTTTTTGCAATGATGTGCCGTGGTCAAAATTGGATGCGGCCTCTTTTTCATTTCAAAAAGGTATTGGAGGAGAAGGAGGATTAGGTGTGGTTGTGCTGACACGTAAGGCAATCGACCGATTAGAGCGCTACATTCCCAAACATCCGATGCCGCGGTTGTATCGAGGCGGAGTTCATTCAGAAGGGAAAAGATCTATAAATGAAGATTTTTTCGATGGTCATGTAGTGAACACGATATCTTTGCTTACAGTGAGCGATATGATTCTCAATCTAGAATGGGGACAAGAGTGTGGCGGTTTGGTGAAATTAAAACAGCGTGTCGAAAGTTTATACGGAATTGTTCGAGACTGGGTTGCGCATACTCCTTGGGTTGACTTTTTAGTTTCAGATGAAAGCATTCGAGCCAAGAATTCTGTTTGCTTGACAATCTTAAAGGATGGGCAAGTGGCGAGTTGGGAGCTTTTGCGAAAAATGATCATGTTTTTGGATGCCAATGGAATTGAAGCGGGGATATTGAACTACGTGCACAATCGGCCGTCGTTAAGGATATGGTTAGGACCTGTTGTAGAAGAAATTGACGTTATGCGCGTGTTATTATGGGTTGAGAAGGCATTCTACTTTTGTTAAACAGAGTATTCTTGTCGTCAAACATTTCGTGGAAGCAATATTATGGCACAGATAATTGCGGTAAGTAATCAAAAAGGCGGAGTAGGAAAAACTACAACAGCTGTAAATTTATCTGCGTCGATCGCGATTGCTGGGTATAAGTCGCTGTTGATAGATTTTGATCCTCAGCGCAACGCGTCCACGAGCTTATCTATAGCAAATACGCCACACAACATTTATTCTTTTTTGACCAACAACGACACGTTTAGTGATGTAATTCATGAAACGATGATTCGGAACCTTTGCGTTATTCCTTCTACGGAGCATTTGGCCGCATTAGAATTTGAACTGAACCATGCGCCGAAGAGAGAGCAACATCTTAAAAACTGTATTGCGGATAAAGTAAACGAGTTTGATTTCGTTTTTATTGACTGTCCTCCATCTTTTGGTATCTTGTCTTTGAATGCATGGGTTTGTGCTGATTATGTTTTAGTACCCCTGCAATGTGAATATTATGCGTTGGAAGGGCTTGTATCGTTGCTTAATAATGTGCTTAGAATTAAGAGAAATTTTAATAAAGGCCTCGAGATCTCTGGGATTATTTTGACTATGCATGACAAGAGAAGCTCTCTGTCTCAACAGATAGAAGCTGACGCTCGCAAAAATTTAGGAGATAAAGTTTTTCGTGTAGTAATTCCGCGTAATGTAAAAATTGCTGAAGCGCCATCTCATGGTAAACCGGTTTTGTTATATGATATTCGTTGTCCAGGAACTTTGGCTTACTTAGATTTTGCGTCAGAATTTTTAGAAAAACATGAAACAAGGGGAAAATAATCATGGCTGATAAAAATAATTTAGGTCGTGGACTTGAATCAATATTTAAAGAAATGAGCGATAATAGCAGCGACTCCAGTATTGTAGCGGTCGAGTTGGACATAGCTTCTGTTGTTCCAAATCCCAACCAGCCGCGAAAATCGTTTGATGATGCGTCCATGCAAGAATTGATTGCGTCTGTAAAACAGGAAGGAATTCTGCAACCAATTCTTGTAAGGAAACTCACTGACGAAGAATATCAAATTATTGCTGGAGAACGACGTTGGCGCGCTGCTTTAGGTGCTAATTTACGAACAATTCCAGCAGTTACTATTGAATGTGATGAGACTACGGCATTACAATTGGGATTAATTGAAAATCTTCAACGCGATGGGCTTGCTCCTTTAGAAGAGGCTGTTGCGATTAAGTCTTTACTTGACGATTGTCAGAGAACTCAAGAAGATGTTGCGCAAATGCTCAGCAAAAGTAAAAGTTATGTTTCTAACATGATTCGTTTATTGAAGCTGCCTGAATCCATCCAGAAGCTACTAAGTGAGAAAAAAATTTCGGCTGGGCATGCACGTGCTATACTAGAAGCTGATGATCCAAATGAAATTGCTCGAAAAATTATACAAAATAACCTTTCTGTACGAGACACGGAGGCTTTAGTTAGACATCAACGATCGTCTCCAACTAGTGGCGATCACGAACGTTCCTCTGATTTCATTGCGATTGAATATGCCTTAGCGGACTTTTTAAAAGCGCGAGTAAAAATCTATTCGAAAGGGATTGGCGGATGCGTGCAAATTTATTTTGATGATTTCAATAAATTGGATGATATTGTGAGCTTGGTATCGAACCGTACGCGCAGCGATTTCACGTGAAATTGGCCAGGTGTCTAAAAAAAATGGAGGAATAATGAGTAAGTATAGAAAGGATAATGTTTTCAATAAAATCCTACACAACGAGATTCCGTACGATTTCGTTGCTGAAAATGAATTCGCATTGGCATTTCGTGATATTGACCCTAAAGCGAATGTGCACGTGCTTGTTATTCCCAAAGGGGAATTTTCGACTTTTTATGATTTTCATTCAACGGCCAATTCGATGCAAATTGTCGGTTTTTATTCTCTCATTAACGAAGTGATTTCTTCTATGAAGTTGGTTCAGACAGGTTTTAAATTAGTCTCTAGGGCTGGGTCGAATGGAGGACAGGAGGTTCTTCATTTTCATGTACATATTCTTGGTGGAGAAAATGTTGCAGATATGCCCTAGTTATAGAATAAAATGGATAAAAATATTCGAGGGAAAAACTAAATATGCGTACTTATTTACATACATACGATATTCCTGACGATGTGCTTTTCGGGAACTTGATCGCGGTTGATACGGAAACGACAGGGCTGTGTTTACATAGAGATCGGTTATGTCTTGTTCAGTTTAATTGTGGCGACGGAGCCGTGCATTTGGTCCATTTCCCCGATGCAGTATATGACAAATCTCAAAATATTTGCAATTTTTTAATAAGTGAACATGTTCAAAAAATTTTTCACTACGCTAGATTTGATATAGCATTTCTTGCCGTCACGTTTGGTGTGTTTGCGAAAAATGTGTACTGTACAAAAATTGCATCTAAAATCGCGAGAACATTTTCAGATCAACACTCATTAAAAGCTTTGTGTCGAGATCTTTTGAATATAGATATTTCGAAAACGGAACAACGATCATATTGGGGAGCAGCTACTTTGACACCTGGTCAGCTAGATTATGCAAGCACAGACGTCCTGTATCTGCATAATCTGAAAAATATGTTGGATGTAATTTTAGTCAAAGAGAATAGAATGGCTTTAGCTCAAGGTTGCTTCGATTTTCTTCCTCTTCGAGCGAGATTAGACGTTTTAGGAGGATGGCATGACATATTTGAACATTGATTTTACTACCAGAGTCCTAAAACCTTCCACCACACGCCACCAATTGTAAACCAAATGATGAAATACGCTAATGTGGTAAGTAGACCACTGCGCCACCATAACTTTTGATCTATGTACCCTGTGTTAAAAAACAAGGGGCACGACGATGATCCGTATGGAGTTACAAATCCACAACACGCAGTTATTATAGCTAAACTCATCCCACCAATTTTAGGGGGGACTCCACACGTAATCATAAGTTGTATAAATGGCGGAAACATAGCGCAAGCATGAAGCACATTTCCTGGAATAAAATAGTGAGCAAAATAATACGTAAATGATATAGCTAGCAATGCATATGGCCACGTAATCCCAGCTAGTAGCCCCTGCAGTATCGAGGCGTAGTATTGCACTAAACCAAATGCTGTTAATTTTAATGCTATTACATTTAATATCGATAGCCAAAGGCAAATGCCCCATATGTCTTTCGCTCCAGTTATATCATCAATATCTAAAACATTCGTTGCCAATAATGCGCATAACCCTCCTAACGCTACAACTCCAGTATGAACGTGAATTGTATCGCCAAAAATCCAACCAATTAACATACACATAAATATTGCAACAGTTAAATACTCATCTCTATTCATCGGTGGCATAGTACCTAGGTGAGTATTTGCAATTCCTTCAAAGTTTTTAATAGCCATTAGTTGAGGCGGAGCTAGTTTATACAAAATTAACGGCATTAGAAATAGACATGCTAGTCCAGGAATACTGACAATAACGAACCATTCCATCCAAGAGACATTTATTCCAATGTCTGCCATAAATTGTTGAGCAATCGGATTGGAGGCTATCGCTGTTAAAAATAATGGGCATGATAATTGGTTGGCATGCAATGCACAAAGTGCAAGGTATCTACCAACAATTCCCTCTGAGCGATTGATCGACGAACTGCCTAAAGATTCACTCACTGACACAGTCAGCGGGATAGTGATACAGGACGCCCGTGCTGTATTGCTTGGAATCATTGGAGCTAATATGATCTCTCCTAGCGTCACTCCGTATGCAAGCTTTATAGAGTTATTGCCCATTTTTTGAATGAAAAAGTATGCCAATCTTCGTCCTAAATTTGTTTTGACGAAAGCTTTAGACGCAATTGATGTAAAGACAACTATCCAAGTGATACTTTGCCCAAAACATGCAAATCCATCACTTGGAGAAATCAATTTAAAAATGAGACATACGAAGAATCCAAATAATGATATTACTAACATTGGATATGGTTGTAGCAGTATTCCAACTATCACAGCAATGAAAATTCCAAACAAGGGATAAGCCCTCGGATCGACTCCATAGGGCGCAGGCAATATGGATATTGATAGGCCAATTAAACAGATGATTGCTAGCAAAAATCCAGAACTCAATCTGATATTTTGACGCATACCTTTGCTCACATTATAGATAGAACCCCTAATCGTCCTTTATTTTTGTGAGAAATGCAATGCGCAATAGCCAGAATTCCCAAATTGTGAGCTATATATTTTATCGCAATTTTAATTATATCCTTTCAATATACGTCTCTTGTCTCTATCCCAATCTCGTTCTTTGATTGCAGCGCGTTTATCTACAACATTTTTCCCTTGCGCAAGTGCAATCTTTACTTTGACTAGGCCATTCACATTAAAAAACATATTTAGAGGGACAATAGTCATCCCTTTTTTCCGAATAGATCCAAGCCATTTGTTGATTTCTTTCCTCCGCATCAACAGCTTTCTTGGAGATTTCGGCGCGTGGTTGAACATTTTCGCAGGCTCGTAAATAGGAATATTGGCGTTAAATAAATATAAGGAATCTAGGTCATTTGACATTTCGCCCACAAATGATTCCGATATACTACAGCGATTGTTGCGAATAGATTTTACTTCTGTTCCTGTTAAAATAATGCCTGCCTCGAGCGTCTCCAATATAAAATAATTAAACGAAGCCTTGCGGTTTTCTGAAATCAGATGAAAGTTGTTGGGCTTTCTTTTGGACACGAGGGGCTCTCCAGAAAATAAATCACTACACGTTACTACGTTAATTCTAGCCTACTTTTACGCATATCATAAATTCTTTTAACAACTCTGTGAAATCTTTGCATATTGTTTTGCCTTATCAAAACATTCCGCCAATTCACATACCAAGTGCAACACCAGGTCATGCTGAGGTAACCCGAATATTGATGTCTGGGGCCAGATCGAGTCAGCAGTGAAGTGGTGTTTTACTGAAAACAGATTCACACTTTTGACATGAAAAAGCTTCCTTTATTTTGTATAATGCCCTATGCAAATGGCGTTAAAAGATGTACGATGATTTCCCTGCAGTACAAACAAGGTTTAGTTCCACTGGCGTTGTTATCCATTGCAACGTTAGTTTCAACGCGCGAGTACTATACGTTCAAGCATTTATCGAAGTTTGCTCCTGTTGAATTTCAGATCACAGATATGATCGAATCGGATGCAGAGCCCGATGAGGAGAAAACCCCCTTGGGTGCTCAGCAGCGCGCATTATCTGTTGCTTGCGGGGATACATTGTCTTCGATTTTAAAGGACATAGGAATATCCCTAAAAGACATTGATACGATAACGAAATCCATAGCGAAACACTACAACCTAAAAAGCCTCCAAATCGGGCAGCCAGTTGAATTGTCGTGGGATTCCACTCTCGAGGCATCGACTTTAACAAAGCTAGAAACGATTGATTCGGTTGGCAACGTAATTACATTAGAGATGATTGGCAACAAGTACGTTGTATCTGTTCGCAAGCGTACACTGGTGTCGAATCTTCAATCTATGCAAGGCGTGGTTCATTCCAATTTTGCTGCGTCCGCACAACAGCAAGGAGTTCCGAACGCAATAGTTCATGAGGCTATTCGGGCATTGGGACCACTCATTAACGCCAATCGGGTAAAGTCGCATTCGGCATTTGAACTGGTTTTCGAAGAAAAATTGGATGCGGACACGAATAAACATGTTGGCAAGCGTCAACTGAAATATGCTTCGGTGACCGTTGATGGCCACTCGTATCGAGTCTACGGCTTTGGAAATAGGTATTATTCTGAGGTTGGAGCCAGCCTTAAGACCGAATTTTTAATAAACCCCCTTCGAGCAAAGAATGTTCGAATTTCGTCACGGTTTGGAATGCGTGTGCATCCAATCTTCAAGGTGATGAAGAAGCATTGTGGGATCGACTATGAGGCGCGTTATGGAACGGAAGTCCACGCGGCAGCTAATGGGGTTGTCGTTGCAGCTGGTCCATTTGGAGGGTATGGGTTATACGTTCGCATCCGTCACTCAAATGGATTCGAGACGGCATATGGACACCTGAGCGCGATTCTTGTGCGACGCGGGGATCAGATCTCACAAGGAGATTGCATAGGGCGCGTTGGAAGTTCTGGGCACTCAACAGGGTCACACCTGCATCATGAAGTTATTCGAAACCAGATTCATGTTGACCCGCAGAAATATCACAGCATTGGCTCAGAGAAACTCGTTGGCGAGGAGATGATTCGGTTTCGAAAATACAAAGAAGAAATCAGGCAAGCAATGTCCAAGTCGAAAGAGTCGGTTTAATAAGTCCAATTTATATGCAATGCGGTTATGCAAAATGACAAAACTGACTAGAATAAAAGTAATCACCTCAAACGTTAACAATGTGCACTTCAACAATTGGCCGCTTTCCGATTTTATGTTTCACAATTTGGCGGACACACTGCTCAACAGGATCCGTATTATTCTTGGAAATATTTGAGCCATCTGAGAATAGATCATCAATGGAGCTTACAACACATTGCTTTAAATCGTTATAAGACTGTCCTGTTCCCATGAGACCAAGCAAACGTACATCAATCGCTCCGACCGAGTCTTTTTTCAAACAAAGCGTAACAAATACCGCTCCATGTTCGGACAAAATGGTACGTTCCTGAATTACGCTTCCAAAAAAATCAACCATCCGTTTGCCGTCAACAGCCCACTTGCCGCTTTTGACATTCCCAATAATACCAGGGTTTTCTCCAGCAAGTTGTATAACGCACCCATCTGTTGGCGCAAAAACGTGCTGAATTCCATGTTCTTTTGCAAAATGTGCTTGCGCAATTAAATGCCGAGCCTCTCCATGTACAGGAACAACAATCTTCGGATTAAGCAATTCATACATTTTTTTGATAGCCTTGCAAGACGGATGTCCTGAGACGTGAATCTCCTCTTCAGCAGACGTAATGATATCTGTTCCCGTCTTAGCTAATAAGCTTTGTAATTCACCAATATGTTTTTCGTTGCCAGGAATAACTCGAGACGAGAACAGAACCAAATCATCTTCACCCATCGTTATATTAGGATGTTTTCCCTGTGCAATTTTAACAAGGGCAGATCGACTTTCGCCCTGAGATCCCGTGCATAGCAATAAAACCTTTTCACCCGGCATAGAAGAGAGTGTTCTTTCATCAATGAGGTTAGGTGCATTTTTAAGGTATCCAACCTCCTTTGCAGCCGCGATCATGCGTTGCAGAGAAGTCCCAATAACAACGACCTTTCTTCCAGATGCTTCTGCGGCAAGCATTGCCGTTTCTAAACGCGCAATATTTGAAGAAAAACACGCAACGGTTATGCGCTTATCTTTATGCTTTGCGACAAGCGCAGCCATGCATTCTCTAACGCGTGCTTCAGAACTATCATCTTCCTTTGTAAATATGTTCGTTGAATCGCTGAAATATGCTAGAACGCCTTCCTTCCCAATCTGCTTTAGTCGCCGTTCATCAATTTTCTTTCCCATAACCGGACTGGTTTCAAATTTCCAGTCTCCTGTGTGAACCAGCATGCCAAGCGGTGTTTTTATAGCAAAGCATGTAGATTCAGGAATGGAATGTACCACAGACAACGGCTCAATCTCAAACTTGCCAAGGCTTTCCACGGTTTTGAGCTGAATCTCATGCATCTCGACTTTATTACGCCAAGATTTATCGCGTATTTTTTGGCGCAATACTGCCAACGCGAATGAGGTCGCAAAAATTGGGCACTTTAATAATGGCCACAAGTACTCAACGGCGCCAATGTGATCTTCATGGGCATGAGTAAGCAATATCCCGGAAATTTTAATGTTGTGTTGGGTTATAAAAGATGGATCTGCTGTCAACAATTCAACACCAACTCGATCGTAGAATGTTATGCCACAATCTACGATTATCCACTCTCCATCATGCCCAATGAGAGAAAAATTCATTCCTACTTCATTTGTTCCACCCAGTGGGATAAAGAACAGATCCTCTTTCGTTGGGATGTGAAATACGCGAGCTTGATCAGGAGCGGCAGAACTTTTCTTTTTTTTTATCATGCTATAAATCTCAGAATTGTGATTGTTTTTTTGTGTTGCGTTTATGGTGTTCCCGGAGGGAATTGAACCCACGACCTCAGGATTAGGAATCCTACGCTCTATCCTGCTGAGCTACGAGAACACGTACCTACGGATCATTGTATATAAGTTCAATTTTATACTCAAACGATTATACACAAATGTGCAAGTCATATTTTTTTCAAACATGAACACGCCATTCAGCAAACCTCGCAAGATGCCCCCAAAAAAAAGCACCATGTTTAGACTTCTGGCAAATATGTAATTTTTAACATCGAACAACCACTGAATACATTTCCGCCAATTCTTGCATTTGAAGGGAATGATATTGTTTGCAGATTAATGCAGTTGTAAAAGGCGGCTTCGCCAAACACTGTACAAACGGGGGCAAATGCTGATTGTAAGGCGCGGCATTCGCGAAAAGCACTGGATAGAATATTTGTGGCAAAAGGAAATGATGCTGATTGCAGAGCGTAGCAGTGATAGAAGGCGCCATCATAAACGTTGATTGCAACGGGAAATGATATTGTATTCAGGACGCGGCATTCATTGAAGGCAGCTTTGCCAATGTTGGTGACAACGGGGAATGATGCTGATTGTAGGTATGTGCAGGTGAAAAAGGCATAGGAACCAATGTCTGTGGCAGCGGGAAATGATGCTAATCGCAGGTAGGTGCAGTAGTGAAAGGGGCCGTTTTGAAGGTCGCCGATTGACGTTCCAATAATTGTTGCATCAGGAATTGATACACTGCTTAAATTGCAGCAATAGTAAAATGCTTTATCTCTAATTACTGTGGCCTTATGGATAATAACTTGTACGAGACTACCAGACGCAGTTCCTGTCCCCGTGCCACAAAACGCACTTTCTTCGATTTCAGTGTTGCCCCAGTTCATAACAATCAAGTTTTGTAATGTTTTTGCGTCTTTCACCAAACTTGATATCGCTGTGTGCTGATCTACCGTTAGCCCACCACAATCAAAAAATCCTATGGATTTCAAGGTGGTTCGCGTAAGAAGGTTGAGCCCCGTTGGATCACTATTGCCAACCAAATATAAGTGTTCTACGTTCGTCCAATCTAGGCCTATAATATCACTCGCACTAAATAGAATCAATGTCTTTGCTTGACTTGACAACGCAGTGTAATCAACTTTATAGTGACCCAAATATTCCAAAAACTCAAAATATTTGTAAGGAAGAATTAGCTTTGTCACGAGCTGCGGGATGGTATCCAAGTGCTCTTCCGCCACAGCAACGTTGTTGGCTACAAGGTTGCGGTAATTTTGATTCTTGTCAGGACCATCTTTTATCAAGGATATCGATACATTAATAGACGTTTTGATCGCGTCAACTTTGGTTTGGATTTCTTGCTCTGCAAACGCAGGCAACTGGAATAAGCCCACACATACTAGCAGTCGCGTATTAAAAATATGTTTACAGCAAGTCGATTGGTCGAATAAAAATTTTAGGGGATGTATATACATGGCATTTTTAATACATTTAAGTATTTACTAAATAAACCTAACACATCGTCAAGAAAAAAAAAGAGCAATTTAGTATAGTGCTCGGCGAAATGCCATTTTCAAGATAGTTAACCTGACCATTAGATCTGTTCGCGGTTAGAGTGCCCTCGAGGCAATACTTGAATAGAAGTATATGAATTTCGCACCAGCACTATATATTTTTGTCGTAGGCCGTACTGGAAATATGAAAAACTCACTTATTTAACGAGCTGCTAACCTCGAACAGGTCTATTGCTAAAGGTATCATTGCACATAGGTCGGGCGCGTGTTGAATGTGGATTGCGGGTTGCTATGACAGCAAAATGAAGAAGCAAAGGATATGTTGACGGCGTGGCTGCGTTTAAAGGATCCTGTCCTGATGGACAGGGCATTTTTGATAAGCTTATTAACGTTTCACTGTTGTGGATTCTTTTTGCGTGTCAAGGATGAAAATCGTTATTTGTGAGCAATCTCAAGGCTTTCAGAGGCCAGACGGATAGGTGAGTAGTAACGGAAAAAATGATCCAACGGGCCTGAATCTTACGACGCGCACAACCTTGAAAACTCTCGGCTTTTTTGATGGTGGTGGGCTAACTGCAGATCAGCTCACAGCGATATCGAGTTTGGTGAAGGGCGCAAAAATATTACAAAACATTATTGTCATGAACTGGGGCAACACTGAAATCGCAGAGAGCGCATTTTGTGGAACAGGTACAGGAACTGCTTTTGGTAGCCTCGTTCAAGTGATTATTCATAAGGCGATAGACATTAAATCCAGCGCTTTTCGCGAATGCCGCGCCCTACAATCAGCATTATTCCCCGTTGCTAGAGCGTTGCGAAGCTGCCTTCTACAACTGCACTAACCTACGAACGATATCGTATCCATCGAACGCCCAATTTGGCGGAAATGTATTTTCTGGTTGTTCGATGTTACAAATAACGTATTTGCCGGAAGTCTAAGTAGGAACAATTGCTAAGAATACTTAATTAGAAATAAGATCAATTCAACAGGAGTAACTACGTGAATCTTCAATTATTGCAAAGCCAGAACCTCTTCAATTGAAAGTTTGGTGCACCGAGTTACGACTTCTGGGGATATCCCTTCCGCAAGCATTGAACGTGCTGTTTCTTTCTTGCCTTCAGCTTTGCCCTCAGCCAATCCCTCAGCCTTCCCCGCAGCCTTCACATTTGTTTCACGATTTATACGATCATCCTGAGCTCTACGATAGTTAGCATACTCCCTCCGAACGTCTTTATCTGCACTCATCACCTTCAGCTCCTCCAGCGCCTCATTCACTTCAGGAACCTTCTCCAAAAACTCCCCTGGAATCAGCTCCGGATTCTTCAAAAAATACATCCACACCGAAAACACGTCATTAACCGACGCTTCCTTTAAATCAATTTTCGGCAACTCTATAATAAAAGTGCGAATCTTCTCACTAGCAATTTCAACATCATCAAACGGATTCGATTTAAACATGAATACAGCTTCATGTGTATGATGTTTTCGCTCTGTTTCATGATAATCTGTAAACCAAATCGAAATAACATCCGGACACGAATCATATGAATCCCCCGCATCAAGCCCATCCTTCATTATGCGCGTCTCATGATAAATTCCCCGATTCACAAGATTCCCATCGCGTTCACACTGAATTTCTATATCCAATATCGTTCCATCATCCGTCTTCGCCTTAATATCAAGCGTCGTAGACTTCCCGTCCTTCCTCTGCTTTTTGTGCTGTGGATCAAGCAGCGTAATACTCTTAATTGTTGGGTGTCCTTTTAATATGGCATTTAGCAGGCACACAAGTAGCTTCTTATGCTTTTCGGCACCAAATAGATTCCAAAAAACAAAATCACAACTAGGTTTTAATAGTCCGCCTTCCATATCTGAGTCACCATTCACACCACCATCAACAACCATTATACAACGACTTTTCTGATAAAACGCAAGCATTTTGCATGTTGATGAAACACCCATAAAATCTAGCCAAACTTACAAAGAAGAAAGCGGCGAGCAGGTCCTTTGGCTGTTTAATGGGCGTCTGAGTTTTCACTTAAGCTGAGCAAAGTGAAAAACAGAAATGCGGTCACGACGAAAAATTAGATTCGGGGCATAGCGAACGGGGTATTTTGGGCTCATATGGGGACAATTTTATAGACATGGCATTTATTGAGAAAATATTGGCGCATATATTGACAAAGGCATGTTTTTGAGCCAGCCTGATACAGGTTCAAAAATTTTAAAAATCCTATTCGAAGGACCACCAGATTTTTTTAGGTAGACCCAAACGCGAAAAAAAAGTTGGTGCCAGGAGCCTCTACGCGTGGAATAACGTCCACGTCCGAAATTGTTCTGTTAAAGAGGAGTTTGATCGCTCTGTATGGACTCAGATACTTGGAAGCGACAGGCGAGAATTTTCAAGGTAAGGCAGCGCCAATTTTTGCGCGCGCTAAGAAATATTACGCGTATTTTCATTCCATTAAAAAATCGGAGAATGCTGCTGTTTGGCATAGGTTCCTCCGTTGTGTCAGTCGCGACCATCTCGTTTTGGACCTTTAGTGTGCGTGCTGAGCAGTATTCACAACTGCGAATGCTAATGCGAATCCGTCAGCAAAGCGTTATGAAACAACTCAAAACAAATGATGCCGATTACGGACAAAAACTACAATCCCTTGGAATATTAGACCCATTGCAAACATTTTCTGCAGCGTCGCTCGACAAGCTTTTTCGAAAGTTGCAAATCGACCACCACATTGCAGATTTTCACTATTCAATAACACACAATAGTGCCGTTCCAAATAATCCAGATCTGTTTGTAGTTGCACTCATGCTGGACATGAAATCGAACCGAGATCGAAACATTACGGGATTTTGGAAGCAGTTTACTGCACGCATTCCAGGAATAGTAGTGTTTGAACATTTTCAAATTGAGCGAGAAGGTAAAATCCTATCTCATTCTGAATTTGCAGAACTATTAAAAGCTAAAGGTCGCAATAAAAAAATTCCTCCTGCTTTCTCTGCAAAAATGCAGTGCAAAGTTGTGGTTCTAAAGGAATCAGCACGGCAATTCGCTTCTTTGAGAAGTTAGCTATTTATAGCATTTTTTTCTAACCATAGACTTTAATATAGGGGCCACATGAAATGACGGATTATTAACATTCAATAATGTCGTATCTCATTCAATAAAGAAAAAGGCATGCCAACCTACCTCTTCCAAAAGGATGGAATCAAAAGCGTTAATAGCGTCATCAATTCCAGCCGCCCAAGGACCATACATGCAATCAGTACGACTTTAGCCCCTGGTAAAATATCCGCATTCACACTGTCAATTCCTGCTATTTGTCCGACTCCAACGCCAACATTTCCGATTGCAGCAATCGACGCGGATATCGCGCTTGTAAATTCATAACCAAACATTGTAAGTAATAAAGTTGCGCCTCCAACTGAAAAGACATACAACGCAATAAAAAGCAAGATCGAGATTGCAACAGATTCCGTAATCCTTTGGTTATTATATGTCGCGACAAAAACACCATGCGGACGCCTCATTTGCAAGACGTGCGTTCTCGCGCATGCAAATAATATTTGAAATCTAAAGATTTTAATGCCTCCTGAAGTTGAGCCTGTGCATCCTCCAATTACACTCATTATAGAAAACAGAACGACAGGGAATGTTCCCCAAGTATCAAAGCGACTATTGAATAATCCAGTCGTTGTAATAAATGAAACAGAGTTAAATATGCCTTCGCGCAAACCATCAAAAAAAGTAAGATCGCTGTTGTACCATCTGAAAAAAACCGCGACCATAGAAAAAAACAGCAAAACCTTTAAATAACCATGTACTTGCCGATCTGTCGTCAAAACGCGGACGTTTCCTTTAATTGCTTTTACAAATAACGTCAAGGAGCTTCCTCCCAAGATCATGCTTAATATTAAAATCAATTCGCTCCAGACATTATTAAGCGAGCGAATGTCTGTTGGAGTCATAAGCCCGCAAGTAGAAATGGTCGACACAGCATAAATAATTGAGTCTTGGAGTGTCATCCCTGTTAATCCAAGCAACATTGAAGAAACAACGATTAGTCCCGAATATACGCCGACAATCCAGATCGAAATTTGTGAGACGCTTGGCATTAGCTTCTCGTCTTGGTCTGATGATTCTGCCCGAAAAAGCTGCATGCCCCCAATGCGCAAGATTGGAAAAATAATTATTCCCATAAGAATGATGCCTACGCCACCAACGTAACTTAGTATAAGTCGCCACGTAACAACCCAACGAGGCATGGCAGATATGTCACTTACTGCGGTGCAACCTGTTGTTGTCAATGCTGACGCTCCTTCATACCAAGAGTCAATAAAGCTCAGGTTCAATGGTTTGCAACAATAAAACGGCAATCCAGCAAAAACAGGCAACAGCAGCCATGCTAAGGACGTTAGCAAAAAAGCATCCGTCGTCCCAATTTTCAATGGTTTTGATTGCTTATTTGCAAAAAACAAGGAAAGCCCAATAAAAATGCACCCACTGATTGGCAGTAGGAAATCGCTTACTGGAAGAGGTGCACGAAAGCAAAATTCAAGGAATAGCGGGAGGCACATTAGTCCCCCAATTGCTGTAAGCAATGCCCCATTAATAAACAATACAATTGGCCAATTCATTCAATGAGCAAAACAACGATATACGTGAAATCATTCCACTCGTAAATAGGGTCAAATGCAAGATCTTACCTTTGACGAGCGAAGAATTTGCGTGGTCATTGTTCTTGTGGCGACAAACCTTTCAGGAAAAAAAACGTTATTAAGATTCCATTAATGTTCGCTCCTATATGGCTCTAATCTGTAAAGCAGATTAAAGATCAATGGAAATGTGCATTAATGTAATCTTAATAATAGACATTAATGACATGTTAATTAAGAGGGCGTTCTGTTGCCCGGTCGCCCTCAACCGCGGGTCTTTACCTGACTAACCTGCCGTTAGGCAAACTAGGCAGCGACATTCATCTTTTGACGATTGCCGTTCGCTGCTACGCGGCTACGCCCATTACGGCGGTTCCGATTCGCAACACCCGAGATGCTAATGTTTTTGGCATCTATACTTTTTTGCCCGATAACGACGGAGCAATAACGAACGAACACCGACCCTTTATTGTGCATGTCAAAGCTGTGTCGCCCCCGTAGCTGATCTAAAGCTTTCGCTTGCAAACCGTACGAAGTGGAGGCGCCGGGTACTGCCCCCGGGTCCATATCACCTATTCTAGCCAATCTTTATCGTCATAGTCGAAAGATTCCTCCCCGACAATTCATAGTAACACAGTCTAATAAAACGGGAACAGCTAAATAAAACGGGGGGCAGTTTATACATATCATATCTAAAACACACAGGATAAAACCTATTGCGTTGCAGGGTTTTGGCCATGAAATAAACCTGTGTTTCATAACATTCGCACGAGAACATTTTTTAATCGCGTTGACATCACAACATTATCCATTGTGATTAACACACAAATTATGCAGGATGAGGGCATTACGTTGCAATTAAAGGAAATACCATGTTCGTTTTGGAAAAAAATAAGTGCGTGAAGGAAGTGACAAATGATACTTTCCTAGCTATTGACCAGAAAATGACCAGAATCACGCTTGCAAGATCTTGGCGGTGGCAAAAAACTTTTTGCACGCTTCTGTTTATGTCAACTTTTGCAAGCGTTAATTCAAAAGGTATGGAATATCTACTTCAGATTTCTCTTGATGGAACAGTATACACGCTAATATATAATAGCTATGATAATTATGCTATGCATTAGTTGGTTATAATTGCCCCAAGTGCTTGTTTCTGAGAAATTGTGTGTCCGCCCAAGGCACGGACGTTCCTGTAAATACGGTGACACCACTAGAGGAATATGCTTTCTTCCAAAATAAATTTCAAAGTTTTACTTTTCATTTTTTCCCGTGTGAGAGAACTTTCACAAGGGTTGTTCGATTGTACCAGTCTAGAAATCCTTCATCTATACGAGAGTAGAGAGGACCATTACTGAGCATCCCCCTCCACAGAACCGTACGTGCCCTATTAAGGCATACGGCTCCCAGTTATGTCATTCAGCTTCAGATTTGCTTAGGAGCGCTCGGCATTACCAAAGGGAACCA